>JBOGXG010000313.1:0-4950 GCA_050694195.1 Actinomycetota bacterium
GGCCCTCCTCACGAGTCCTTCCGGACTAGCGAGTGGATCTCTCCGGCGCTAGTCCTCTTAGAAAATCTATCGTCGGCTCGCGGTTGTAGCAGCCAGCAGGACCAGTGATAGCGCTGCCGTCGTACCAGCTGCCGCCCTTCAGCGAGCACATGATCCGAGAAACGACCGGGATGTCAGCGTGGGGGTCAACTAAGGACCATGCCGCTAGGACACTAAGGCCGATCAGGATCGCCGTGATGCTTAGAACTGTCCTCGCCTGCCGGTCCATTTTGCCAGGCATCGATTCTGTGCGAGGACTCGACAGCACGTCAGGTGGCGGAGGCTGCGAAGCCACGCGGCGATAGCAGTGGGAACGGGAGAGATTGACCTTGGCTGCGAGGTCGCTCATCGACAGGCATGAGTTGGCGGCCAGCTCGGTCACGATGAGCCGGTCGGTTAGATCCACGGGACGAAGGATGTCGCATCCGATGCCGCTAATCAAACGCTTACGTCCCAGCGACAAGCGAGAAGCGCCCTCTGGCGTCACTCCATGCTCTGTCTGAAATCCCAAACGTCTCATGGAGTACCGCTGCTCCCCCACGCGACATATCGCTCGTTCCGCCACGGCGCCGTGCTCATTCGTCCCCACTTGCGGCGGGGGTACAGGGAAGCGGGCCCCCACCCTCGTAATCAGTGATGACGAGCACCTGGCGACAAACTGGCGAGCCACCCAGCGGCGAACCAAGAAACGATTGACTGAGCGGACGCACAGTTGACTAGGCGTTTGAGATGCGGGGACGGGAGGAGCGGCATGACGATACGGGGCGCAGCGAACGTCAGAGGCGGAGGCCGGAAGCTCATCACGATCGTGGTGACGCTGACGCTGACCGGGGGCCTCGCCGCGCCGAGCGGCGCCTATAGACGTCCGGGACGGACGGATCGCGTGTCGATCGCGTCCGACGGTTCCGAGGGCCGCAGGGTGGGCGACGCTACCGGACTCGTGAAGGCGGACAGCCGGGAGACGTCTATCAGCTCCAATGGAAGGTATGTCGCGTTCAGCAGCAGGGCGGACAACCTGGTCCGCGGTGACGGCAACCAGATACTCGACGTTTTCGTCCACGATCGGGTTACGGCAAAGACCGAACTGATCTCTGCCACCTCGAACGGCCTCCCGGCGGTGGGAGCTCCTCCTGGGTCCCATCATCCCCAGGTCAGCTCTAGCGGACGGTACGTAGCCTTCATAAGCACCGCGACGAATCTCGTGCCCGGTGACAGCAACCTCATGGCCGATGTGTTTGTTCACGATCGGGCTAGAGGGATGACCGAGCGCGTCAATGTTTCTTCGCAAGGTCGCGATGAGGCGAACGGCGAATCAACAGGAGTCCCCTCCATGAGCCGTGACGGCGATATCATCGCTTTTCAGTCCAATGCGACCAACCTCACCCCGTCGAGCTCTCCGGGTGTGTTTGTCCACGAACGATCCAGCGGAACGACGGAGCAAATTCCTGATAGCGGCCGGTCCCCATCCATGAGCAGCAACGGACGCTACGTTGTATTCGCTAGCGCTGCGTCAGAACCAGGTGACGGCGACCTCAACGCGGTGGATGATGTCTTTGTCCACGATCGCGATAAGGGCTCCGTCGAAAGAGTCTCAATCTCCTCGGACGGTTCCGGAGCCAATCAGGGATACTCCGTCTCTGACGCGTCCGGTCGTTCCATCTCCGACAACGGCCGCTATGTCGCATTCGCATCACTCGCGTCAAACTTGGTGCCCAATGACACCAACACCACGATTGGTGTGGACGGCGCCGATGTGTTCGTGCACGATCGCAAGACCCACAGAACAGAGCGGGCTTCGGTCGGATCGGCGGGCGAGGAAGTTCTGCCTATGTGGTTGGCCGATGGGGAGGCCGTCATAGACGCCTCCGGCCGCTTCGTCGCCTACTCGACATCCGGAGCAGTAGCACCAGAAGACGAGCCGGATTCTTATCCACTCCCTGATCAGAACCAAGTTGACGTGTACGTGTTCGATCGCGCAACCGGCAGCGCCGAGATCGTTTCGTTGAGCAGCCGCGGTGGGCAGAGAAGCCCCTGCGAGGATGGAAGCCGCCGTGCGATGAGCCCATCTCTCAGTAGGGCCGCAGAGCAGGTTGCATTCGAGAGCTGTTCTCCTGGTCTGGTATCTGGCGACGGCAACTCCGCCTACGACATTTTCGTTCGTGATCGAGGCCCTCTGCTCGGCGGGGGTCTCGCAGGATCAGGGGCGCCATCTCCGCAAGAGGACGGCGAGGATGACTCTATCTGCGTCACCCCAGACACCTGCATCCCGCCTAACGCAGCCGTTTCCTCGTCCGACGCGACTGACGACCTAAACGACGTGCTCACCAAACAGGGCGCGAACCTCTACAGCGCGTCGCTTGCCTATCGGCCGCAGTATTCGGACTTGTTCGCGGCGATCGAGCTGGAGCACATGCCGACCGTCGTGCCCGGCATCTCCCCTATGTTCTACGGGCTGCGGTTCCAGGTGGAGGGCCGAAAGTACGAGGTTCGGGCCACGTCGCTCGTTTACGGGACGTTCGGGCTGTTCGACTGCACCGATTCGCGCCCTCTTTGTACGCACGTCGCCGATCTGCGCGGCGGCTACGGCACCACGGGCATGCGGGTCGTGTTCTCGCTCCCGCTGGAAGAGATCGGGCTCGAGAACGGCGGCGACCTCAAGGACGTGACCGCGTTCAGTGGGATCGGCAGCTATCTGACGGGCGCGTCGAAAGTGCTCGATCGCGTGGTCTTGAGCCGATGACGATGACAATGAGGTCAGCGGACGAAATAGGGGGCGGAAATGAGTAGAAGGTGCGCGGCAAGAAAGACGCTTATCGCACTCACGGCGGCGTTGTCGCTGCTGGCCAGCCTCGCGGCGCCGGCCGGTGCCTACAAGCGCCCGGGGGCGACCGAACGGGTCAATGTGTCCTCCAGGGGGGAGCAGGCGAAGACGGGGGTGCTGCCGAATAATTCGATCAGCCGCGGACGGTCCGAGGATTGCTACTTTGTGCAGTTCGAATACCCGGATATGACGCCGGACGGACGCTACGTCGTGTTCTCCTCGCCGGCCGACAACCTCGTTACCGGTGACACGAACCTCACCTGCGATGTGTTCCGCCATGACCGCAGGACGGGCGAGACGATACGTGTATCGGTGGATTCGGCCGGTCGAGAAGCCGCCGTCCCCATACTTCCCGACAATACGCTCGTGAGCTGTTCCACCGGTCCACCGGCATCGTTCGAGCCGGCGATCAGCAGGAACGGGCGCTACGTCGCCTTCACCAGCATCGCCTCGAACCTCGTTCCGGGCGACACAAATCTCGCGTGCGACGTCTTCGTGCACGACGTGAAGCTGGGTCACACAGAGCGTGTGTCGGTGCATTCGGACGGATCACAAGCTGAACTCGACCTCACACGACCGCAGTTCCCTCCCAACTCCTCGGACCCTTCGATCAGCGCCTCGGGGCGCTACGTGGTGTTCGAGTCCGTTGCGCCAGACCTCGCCGACGAGGATAAGAACGGCGGTAACACAGACATCTTCTTGCACGATAGGAAGACGAGAACGACGACGATCGTCAGTCTCACCGAGGACGGGGGACCAACGAACGCAGGAAGCCTGAATGCCTTTATCAACGCTGGCGGTCGCTTCGTCGTCTACGACAGTACCGCGACGAACATCCTTCGCGACGGGAACAGGCCGGGAGTCTTTCTGCATGACATCCGAACGAAGACCACAGAGCTCATCTCTTTCAACTCGACGGGTAGCCAGTCGGGGCTGTGGAACAGCCATGTGAATACCGGTTCGGGGCGGGTGATAAGTGATAACGGTCGTTTCGTGCTATTCCACAGCCCCGATCCTGAATACGTGCCCAACGACACGAACCAGGCGCTCGGGATACCTGCCCCCGACGTTTTCGTTCGGGATCGGAAGACGGGGCGCACAGAACGTGTCTCGGTCCGATCCGACGGACAGGAAGCGGACTCCCACAGCGGAGAAAGGATGTCTCTAAGTCCTGATGGTCGCCACGTTTTCTTCACCAGCCGAGCAACGAATCTCTTCCCGGGTGATACGGCACCGGCTCTTCAAGAGGCAGCAGGGCAAAGTGATAATGATGCATACATCTACGACCGTGAAACCGGAGCCTTGGAATGGATATCGGTGTCTCCCGAAGGATCGGAGGGGGACAACCAGTGTGGATCCGAGAGCGGTGCCGGGATTGGGCCAATGACAATTTCAGGTGCTATCGGCGCGAACGGTCGCTACGTCGCGTTACTTAGCTGCTCAACGAATCTCGTCGAGGGTGATACCAACGACGAGTACGACGTGTTCGTCAGGGACCGGGGTGAGCCGCTGGGCATAGGAGGATTCGACGGGGACGAACCCGATCCCAGCAGCGATCCAGACGAGTTCTGCATCGGCGATACGTGCATCCCGGTCACCTGCATCGAGAGCGTCTGCATCCCGCCGGGCTCGTTCGTATCCTCGAGCGACCGCTCCGGAGAGGATGGCCTCTTGCAGGGCAGCGATCTGATCGAGGCACGGATGGCTCATCGCCCCCAATTCGGAGACCTATTCGTAGCGATCGAGATCGGGCACATGCCCGCCGTGTTCCCCGGCGCATCGCCGATCTTCTATGGACTGCGCTTCGAGGTCGAGAACAGGAACTACGAGGTGCGCGCCACGTCGCTCGCGTACGGCACCTTTGGGTTGTTCGACTGCACGGACTCCCCTACCTGCGCCAAGGTCGCCGACCTGCGCGGGGGCTACGGCACCACCGGGATGCGCGTCGTGTTCTCGCTACCGCTCGAGGCGATCGGGCTCAAGGATGGCGGGAAGCTGAAGGACGTGGCCGCGTTTTCGGGGATCGGCAACTACCTCACCGGCGCGACCAAGGTGCTCGACCGCGTCAACCTTAAGTAGTCCCCCGTCAC
>JBOGXG010000314.1:0-12713 GCA_050694195.1 Actinomycetota bacterium
TCCTCCTGCCACCCCAAGATCACGGGGTTCGGATCGAGGCTCGCTCCCATGTCCTCGATCCAATCGCGATCGGGCCCGTCGCCGGCCAAGAGGAGTTGCCAGCCTTGGGGCGAGACTCTCCGCCATGCCTCCAAAAGGACATCGAGGCGCTTCTGCTGCAGGTCGAACCTGCCCCAGTACGCAAGCACGCGACGATCCGACGGTATCCCCAGACGTTCCTTTGCTTGAGGCCGAAGGCCGTCCGCGGGCACGAAACGATCGAGCTCCACCCCCCATCCCAGCTTGCGGATCCTGTCCGGCGCGAACCCCGCTGCCTGTAGCTCGGTCACCATCTCGTCGGTCTCTCCGAGGAAGGTCGCGCTGCGCAGCATGCGTTTGAACAGGCGAGCGAGAGGCGACGACTCCAGCCTGGCCACGTTGCCCCGGGGTCCCGGCAGCCACGTCTGAACCACCGTCCTTTTTCTCAGGGCCACTCCACACGCAGCGGCCAGGACCCCTTCGGGGACGAGTCCCATGCCCACCGCCACGTCCCATCTGCTCCTGATCCACAGGGCGGCGACCGCGCCCGTCAGCAGCGACACGGCGGTATTGACCCACGCCACCGGCGCGGGTTGATCCCGGGCCCACGTCGCCACCGACGGAAGCCTCAGTATCTTGAGGTTGGAGCCGACGTGCTCGACGCTCGGGAAGCGGCGGGCCCGCCACGTCAACATCGTGACCGGGCGGTGCCGCGCCAGTAGGCGGGCGACGTGCAAAGTGCGCCCCTGGAGCCCACCTTTCTCGTCCAAGCTCGCCGCTACGATCAGAACGCCGCGGGCGCGCTCAGGCAAGGATGTCGCTCCACGGCCCGCCCACCATGATGCTGGGTGGGCGGATGGCCCGCAGGGCCAGCATGGTGGGGGCGAGCCCCCTCTCTTCGACCCGGACGGTTTCGCCGGTGGGCCGGACGTCGGGGCCTGCCAGGAAGGCGGTTCCCCCGCCCTTGTGTTCGGTGGCGCGTACGCTCTCGGGCTCGGCCTCCCATTCTCCGAAGCGGGGGTGTCGGGCGCGGCGGACCGGCCGTTCCCCATCCCATGTCACGAGGAGGTCGGGGAGCTCGTGGGCGCGCGTCCCGGGAAACGTTTCGGGCCCCCGGATCACCTCCCGGGCCAGCGGTTTACCTGTGTCGGCATCCACGGTCTCGAGAACGAGGCGCGTGACTTCGTCCAAAACCGCGTGGCGCTCCTCGGGGGACACGATCCCGACGCCCTCGCGTCCCACGACGTTGGCCTGCACGAAGCCCGTGTGCCACGCCGGCAGGGGGAAGGCCTTGGTCTCGCTCCACACGTATCGATCGCGAAACTTGCGCGACATCAGGCGGCGCTGCATGTGCTCCGGCAGCCTTCTCGCGATGCGCTCCCGCACCTGGTCGGGAAGGAGACGCCGGGCGGTTTCGGTGATCCATGCCTTCTCGCCGCCGGGCCCGGGTTCGCTGCGGGGGTCGCCGCCGCGGCGGGTCAGCAAGCCGGCGGCAGTCAGCAGGCCTTCGAGGAGATGCCCGGCGTGATTGGCCGGGCGCATGCCCTTCGCGAGCACGACGGCGACGTTGCCCTCGAAGCCTTGTAACAGTGACCCGAGGACGGCGTCCAGAGACTCGTATGGGGCCGTTACCAGCGACGGATCCGCGGCCGAGGTTCGCGCCCAGTGATCTGCAAGGTAGTGATGGCCGAGCCAGTGCAGCACGGTGTGAGTCTCGTGTATGCCGACCACCGACACCGGCCTATCCCGGATCAGCTTCCCCGCAACCTGTCCCCAGCGAGTAAGCGCGTTGGGCAGCCGCCGACCCAGGCCTACCTCTTGATCGTGCGTTGGCGCGCGGCTTACCACGTCCGGCAACTCGGGAAGCTTGCCGAACGACCGCACGACGCGCTTTATCTCGGAGGAGGAGAAGTAGGGAGGATGCGAGGTTTCGGACGCATGCCATCCGCACAGTTCGTCGGCGCGTGAATCTGGATGGGGATGACACTCGGGTACCTCCAGCGCGAGCGCGCCGCGGCCGTTATCGGGCAGGTGGAGCCAGAAGGGTTCCAGGTCGCCCTCGTTACGCCACTGAAAGCGCATCTCCTTCGACTCGAGCTGCACGAAGTGGGCGGCGGCGTGGTTGCCGGCCGGCTGTCCCGATATCAGGGAAGGCCACACGCAGGGTGACAGCACTTCTCCCACTGTGTCGAACTCCACTACAGCACCGCGCGCCTTCAGGTCGGCGAAAGTCGGCATGCGTCCGGCTCCGGAGAGCTCCGCCACGACGCGCTCGTCGCCACCTTCTACGCATACCACCAGTAGTGGATGAGTCACTTCGGTCCCCCCATCTGCGGAACTGTAACGGGCACCCCTCCTCCCGCGGCAAGGGATCGCAGCACCGCCTCCGACATCGCCACCGCCGCGACGCCGTCGGCCGCGGAGGGCGACGCCGGGCTGCCTCGAAGCACGGACGAGACGAAGCCCCCCATGGCGAACTCGAACGCTCGCTCCCAGTCCGATCTCAGCACGCGCACCCTCACCAGCCCAGGAACGGGAAGCCCGGCCGCCCCGAGCCGGATGCCGCGCCCCACGAGCCGGGTTCCCGAGAAACGATCCACGATCACCTCACTCTTGCCATGGGAGAGTTCGACTCGATCCGAGGGGGCATCCGCGACGTAGACGCCCCGCAGGTGGGTCCCGCCCTCCCAGAAGGCCTCGAGGGTGCCATCGCGGTCGGCTTTGATCTCCGCCGGCGCGGCCCCCAAGAGCCAGGTCAACAGGTCGAGGTGATGGATCGAGAACGTCACGATGGGCGCGTCCCACCCGGCACCGGGGAACGGAGAAGAGAAACGCCCCGATGCATGAAGAGGCGGACGCAAGCGTCCTCGTTGCACCAGACGTCGGACCCGGCGCCACAAGGGGTGGTGCCGATAGGCAAACCCCATCTGAAGGACCCTGTCGCTGCTCCTTACTTCCTCCAGGAGCCGGAGTGCGTCTTCGAGATCGGTTGCCATGGGCTTCTCGAGATAGACATGCTTGCCGGCTCGCACGGCCCGACGGGCAAGGTCGGCATGGGTGTGCGGTGGGGTGGCCACCACTACCGCGTCCACGTCCGGGGCCAAAGCGTCGTCGGGATCGGAGGAGGTCGGGATGCCGGAGACCGCTCGACGCGCGCCGGGGTCGGGGTCACAGGCGATCGCGACCTCGACGCGTCGTAAACGCCTGAGGGATGGAAGGTGCAGTTGTCGGCCCGCAGGGCCGAGGCCCAGCACGGCGACGCGCAGACGCTTGGTCAAGAACCCACCTCCTTCCGCCCCTGCGCGAGACCTACCGACCAGGCGGCGAGGCCGACGACCAGAAGCGGGGACACGAGAAGTGCCAGCGCCGCGTCGCGCGGCCGGTACCAGAGGCGGCGCCCCAGGGCGAGGAGTCGGAACGGTACGCCCAGGGGTGATAGGGGCAACCGGGCCATCCAACCGCGCGGGAAATCCACCCGTGCGCATATGTGAGCGAAGGCGATACCCAGACGTCTCTGATGGGTCAGGAACTCGCGGAAGCCCGTTCGGTTGAGATGACGCGCCCGAGCGCCGGCCGCGAAGCACAGTTGTGATTCGGTCGCGAGCCGAAAGGTGAGCACCGTGTCTTCACCAGGCCAGAAGTCCTCCGGAAACCCTCCCTGGTCCTCCAGCGCGCGCCGGCTAACGAGAAGGTTGCAGCTCGCACCGTGAAGAACTGGCCCCTTGCGGGCCGGGGACCAGTCCGCGAACTCCAGCAGATGTGACGCGATCCCGATCGGATTGCGGGGGGTTCCGTTCAGCACGGCCCCGGCGACCGCGTCACATCCCGTTCTCTGCGCGTCTAGGAGAGCATCCAGCCATCCCGGCTCGGGGATCGCGTCGGCATCGAGGAACGCGATGAGATCGCCCTGCGCCCTTTGAAAGCCGAGATTGCGCGCCCGGCCCGGCAAGGTTCGTTCAGACAGCGCAACCACCTGGAGCCAAGGACGAACGCGTGCCGTCTCCTCCGCGCCTTCGTCCGCCGAACTATCGACGAGGACGACCTCACGCTCCTCATCTCTTACTTGAGATTCAAGAGCATCGAGAACATCCGGGAGGGTTGCCCACGCCCGGTATGCAGGGATCACCACCGACACGGTCGTCTTCATCTATGCCCGCTGAGGTTACGGGCAACTTGCAAGCCCACATGACGCGGTGCCCGACGACCATCTGGTCGATAACCGCCGCCTTCACCGCGGTCCTAGGCAGGCGTCCGGCCCCGCGCTCATGATCCCGTGCGATAGCGGATCGAGCACGTCGTGCCCCTCACTTTTCGGGAGGGGATGGGGGCATGGCCGACGAAGTGCTCCTACTTGACGCAGCTCCCTTTGGGGTTCTGTGCCAGGGACACGGCGGACAGCGAGGGGCGTGGCGCCCTCGCGCGACCGAAGGGGGAAAGATGTTGAAACGAGTGTTTTCTCAGGGGCTGGTGGGGGCATTGATCGCCTCCGCACTCGTGATCACTCCGTCGGGGGCCCAGGAGCCACCGCCCCCCGCCCCCTTCGCGTGTGGCGAGTCATTCACGGACCCCGCGGAAGACGTCGAAGCACAGAACCTCGATTTCATGGCAGGGGGTATCGCAGCGGCGGATGAGACGGGTTTCACCGCCGAGCTTCAGGTTACGAACCTCACCACCGAGGTGCCCCCCGATGCCACTAGCCTCGTTTGGTACTTCCTGTGGACCTACGGGGACGTGAATTACTTCGCCAGCGCTCGGTACAGCATCTGGACCGACGAGGTTACCTACAGTTTGGGGGAGCTCGCCGCCAATCAATTCTCTACCACCGCGGAGACAGAGGGGACGTTCAACGAGGGAGAACAAGGCACGATCACCATCGTCGTTCCTTACGAAGCGGTCGGATCGCCCGCGCCAGGAGACGCCCTGACCGAGGTGTACGCGGACAGTCGTACCGGCCTTTCGGGTCCGGCGGGGCCTGGGTTCGTGTTCCCGGCGGACCGAGGGCCCGACGGGACCGCCTTCGGCAATGACTACACGGTCGGTTCTTGCGCATCGGATGCTCCTGTCGACGAGGTCGACGACGAGCCAAAGAAGGGCAAGAAGGACAAGTGCAAGAAGAAGAAGGGCAAGGGCAAGAAGTGCAAGAAGCCGTGATCGGCCGTCAGAAAGCGAGCCTTCCTTACGTATTAAGGGCGGATGCCGGCGCCGCCGGCTGAGGCTAAGAGGTACGGGAGGAAACCCCTATGGCTCATTCGATCCATAGCATTCCCCCGGTACTGATCGTGCAGTGGGTGTAAGAAGCGTCGCAGCCGCCCTGCTGGTGACATCCCTCCTCGGCGGAGGGGTGTCATCGGCGGGCGCGTTCGAAGATGCCGGCCGCCTCCGCGGAGGGCCGTCCGGTTTTTCGCAAGGACCCGTGGCTCTTGGAGCGTTGAATCATCTGGCCGGCGACTCCGCCGGGTACACAGTGGTGTCGATCCCCCGGCGGGTTTCGATCGATCAGCGCGTTCTGGCAGGTCGGCGCTCCGGTCCCAACCCGGACATCGTGATCGAGGGCGGCGGACCCTTCGCCGGATTCATCCTGACCGAGAACCCTGCCCCCGAGCAAGAGGTGCGGACCGTTCTCATCGCGGGTCGGTTCCAGGAATGCGACGGCCGGGTCTGCAAGCAGGGCCCACGGCCGATGAACTACATGGAGCCGTCGGACGATTTCGGGCGAGGGCCTCGTATGAAGAAGATCCCGCCCGGCGAGTACCGTCTCTACCTCGTTACGGACGGAGCAGATACCGACGTGACCTTCCGGCTCCACGGGCTACGTGGTTCGGTGAAGCTCCACCCCACCAAGCAGTCATCGGCCGACATGAAGCCACTACGTCCCAACCTTTCGCTCGATCAAGGCCTCTCCGTTTCGTCGGCAGGGAACACCTACCACTTGGGCCCCCAGGGTTTGGTGCTCGTCAACCTCTTCTTGTCAGCGGAGGAGTTCAAAGGGATAGAACTCGGTGCGTGTCTGTACTCGGTGCCGACCGCACCTCCCTCCGAGGTGTCCTATGGCCCCCATTGCAGCGCGCTGATGGAGTCGGGGCTCGTGGGTGGCTACCGCCTCACCTCTTCTCCCGTCCTGACAGGCCCCGGGCAGAAGGTCTCCATACACGTAACCGTCCTGTTCGACTACGTCGAGGGTTCATTACCCAACATCGACGATCGTCACGGCGGCGGTCTCTGGTACGCATCCACCGGCACCATCGACCATGCGACCGCTCAGTTCGCCTACGTGACCTACTGACCGTCTTCTAGTCCGGAAGCTCGCGGTACGAGCAGCAGGATCTGGACTAGGTCGCGCCGCCGGCGCCTATTCGACGATCTCGACCTTCTCCAGCACGACATCCTCGAGCGGCTTGTCCTGGGCCCCCGTTTGGGCGGTCGCGATCGAGTTCACCACGTCCATGCCGTCGGTGACTTCGCCGAAGATCGTGTGCTTGCCGGTCAGCCACGGAGTCGCCGCGACTGTCACGAAGAACTGGGATCCGTTCGTGTTCGGCCCCGCGTTCGCCATCGCGAGAAGCCCGGGCTTGTCGAACTTGGGCCCTCCCGGCGGGACCTCGTCCTCGAAGCGGTAACCCGGACCGCCCATCCCGGTTCCCTCGGGGTCGCCGCCCTGGATCATGAAGTCGGGGATCACACGATGGAAGATCGTCCCGTCGTACAGAGGTTCGCTCTTCCGTTGACCGTCGCGCGCGTCGCGCCACTCTCTCTTGCCCGTCGCGAGATCGACGAAGTTCGCCACCGTCGTCGGCGCGTGTTCCTGCATCAACTTCACGGTGAACTTCCCTTTGTTCGTAACGAAGGTTGCCTCGGGCATCTCTCGCCTCCCTGAGTAGTGGTCCGACGTCGAGTGTAAGTGCGCAGCGCGTGGCGTACCGTCCTCGCATGACCAGCTTGGCTTGGCTGCTGCTTGCCGCCGCCGGTGTCGCCGCGGTGATCGATTGGTGGGCCGTCGCACGGGCCGACAAGAGAGTGGAGTACATCACCAAGCCGGCGACCCTTCTCGGCCTCGCCGCCGTCGCGCTGACTCTCGACCCCGAAAGTGAGGCAACTCGAGCTTGGTTCGTCCTTGCGCTCGGCTTCTCCGTAACCGGCGACGTCTTCCTGATGCTCCCGGGGAACCTCTTCGTGCAGGGTCTCGCCGCGTTCCTGGTTGCGCACGTCGCCTACGTTGCCGGTTTCGTCGCCGGGGGTCTCGACGGAACGGTCCTGATCGTCGCGTCCCTCGTCATCGCGGTTTTCGTAATGTTGTACGCGCGCTTCCTCATCACCCGGATGCACGCACGTCAGCGCCGACTGCGCGTTCCCGTCGGCGGATACGCGGTCGCGATCGGGTCGATGCTCACGGCGGCGATCGCCGGCCGGGATGTCCTAGCGATCGCCGGCGCGCTTCTGTTCGTCCTGTCGGATGGGCTCATCGGGTTCTCGCGCTTCGTCCGTCCGGCACTGTGGGCTCCGCTCGCGATCATCATCACCTACCACCTCGCCCAAGCCGGGCTCGTTCTCTCGCTGGCCCTCAACTGACGGGAACATCGCCGGCTCCTCGGGACGTCAAAGCGGTGACCGAACAAGGAGGTAGGGGGATGTTCACGCGGAGGACGGTGGCGCTCGGAGCGATCGCGCTCGTGATGATGGGACTGGTCGGAGCATGCTCCGGTGGAGGGGACGACGAGGGCTCGAGTGACGGGGGCGGAGGCGGCCGCGTGGTCGACGAACAGGCGGACGCGCTCGGCGCGCCGGCCGCGCGAGAGGCGTTCGACACCGCGGCCTCGGGTTATGGCGGAGACGAGGCGGCGCAGGCCGGCATCCCCGCGCTTCCCCCACGGGTTATCAAGACGGCCGACATCCGTCTCGGCGTACCGAAGGACGAGTTCGAGGCCGCGATCCAGGAGAGCGTCGACGTCGCCGAGCGGCACGGTGGATTCGTCAACTCCACGACGATCGACGATGACGACAGGCGCGGTTCGGTCACGATCCGCGTGCCGGCGGAGCAGTTCGAAGCCGCCCTCGGTCAACTCAAAGAGATCGGCGACGTGGCCGCAGAGACGATCTCGGGGACCGATGTGTCGCAGGAGTTCGTCGACCTTGCCGCCCGGATGCGGAACCTCGAGGCCCAGGAGACCGTCTTGCTTCGGCTCATGGAGAAAGCAACGACGGTTCTCGGGACGATCCGGGTGCAGCGCGAACTGCAACCGATCCAACTCGAGATCGAGCGCCTGCAAGGTCGTATCAACTTCCTCGAGGATCAGACGGACCTGTCGACGATCACGGTGACCTTCACGCCCGCGGGAGCGGCCCCCTCGGAGCCGGCGGGGGCGTTCGAGAGGGCGTGGGACAACGCCAAGGACACCTTCGTGGCGGTTCTGTCAGCGGTCGTGGTCGGAGCGGGATTCGTCATCCCCGTGGCCCTGATCCTCGCCCTGGTCGGGCTCGCCGTCCGCTGGGTCCGGCCGAGGCTGACCGGGTAGCACCAGTACGTCTCCGCAGGAAGGGCCTCCCCCGGCGTCGAACCTTATGAGTGGTTCGTACACAACAACGGGGAGGCCCCCATATGCGGCGGATGATCAATCTCGTACTCGCGGTCGCTCTGATCGCGCTCCCGGTCGGAGCGTCGGCCCGGCCCGCGGACAAAGGTCCCAACGTCGTCGTTGCCGACGCGGCCGAGGCCAAAGGGAAGTTCGAGCTCGTAGGGCACGAGCCGCTCATGAACCGCGGGATGAATGCCGCACTCGCGGTCCACGGCAACTACGCGTACGTCGGGAGCCGCACCGACGGCTTGCACCCGAACGCGGGCGTGATGATCGTGGACGTGTCCGATCCAGGGGCGCCGACGGTGGTCGGTCAGATCGGGATGCCCGATGCGGCGAACCCCGGGGAAACGACGCGCGAGATGAGGATCTGGCCCGAGGAGGACATCCTCATCATCCTCAACCTGGCGAGTAACTGCAGCTACCTGATCCACGCCTGCTCGCCGACCTCCGCGGTGGGGACCGATGTCTACCGCTTCTTCGACATCTCCGGCGATAAGGCCGCTGCTCCCGAACTGATCGGCGAGTACGAACCCTCCTCCAATCCGCACGAGTTCTTCCTGTGGGACGACCCGAAGGACAAGGACCGCACACTTCTCTACCAATCGAACACCGGATCCGGGACCCAGATGACGGTTACGGATGTCTCGGATGCTCGCAAAGGCAAGTTCGACGAGATAGTTGTGTGGGAGACGGTGGTTCCCAGCCCCGACACCGACAACAGGCTCCATTCGATGACGGTCACGCCCGATGGCAAGCGCACCCACATAGCGATCCTCGGCGGTGGCTACCTCGAGCTCGACACCAGTCAGGTGGCGCAGGGGAAGCCCAAGCCGAAGATCAAGCTGATCACGAACATGGAGAAGCGACCTGCGTGGGGGGATCCCGGCGCGCATAGCACTGTGAAGTTCCCCGGCAGCGACTTCGTCTTCGCGGGCGATGAGGTCTACGGAGAGGTCCCAGGCCTCCTCGCCGATCATGGCTGTCCCTGGGGGTGGGTCCGCATCATCGACATCCGCGACCACGTCTTTCCGAAGATCGTGTCCGAATTCAGGCTGCCGCAGAACGAAGAGGAGTTCTGCGAGTCGCTGCCCGACAACGACCCCCTTCGGAATTCAACCTCGAGCTACGCGGCCCACAATCCGACCCTCACCAAGAACCTCGCGTTGATCACCTGGCACGCGGGGGGACTGGTCGCGGTCGACATCTCGAACCCCAAGAAGCCAGCGCTGGCGGCGCAGTTCATTCCCGAGCCGCTGATCGCGGTGACCCAGGAGGATCCTGCGTTGTCCTCGGGTCACGACAAGGTCGTGATGTGGAGCTTCCCGATCGTCAAGGATGGATTCATATATGCCGTCGACGTCCGCAACGGGCTGTACATCCTCAGGTACGAGGGTCCGTACGAAAACGAGGTCTCAGGTCTGAAATTCCTCGAGGGGAACTCCAACCTCGGGAACGCCGCGAAGCTCGAGAAGTCTTAGCCGGCGGGAACGGCCCGCTAGCGCTCGGCTTCGTCGGGGGTCGGCGCCGTACCGCCGAGGTGTGCGGGGAGCCACCATCGGTCCCCGGGACCCGACGGCGTATCGGGGTACTCGTCTTGCGCCTTCTTAAGTAGAGAGCGGATCTCCCCCATCAGTTCCTCGGTGAGGGCCACAGGATCGTCGTCCGGAGACGTGGGGATCGGGTCTCCCACCACGATGTGGATCGGGATGTTCCTCTGGTAGTTGCGCGGCCGACCCTTCGTCAGGATCCGTTGCGTTCCCCACAGAGCTATCGGGATCAGAGGAACCCCCGCGCTCTGGGCGAGGCGGGCCGACCCGGTCTTCCCCTTCTTCGGGACGAACGACGTGCTGATCGTTGACTCGGGGAACATGCCGATCAGCTCGCCCGACTCCAGGGCCTCCTCGGCCGCCTTGTAGGCATCGCCGGGAGCCGCTTTCCGATCGACCGGGATGTGGTGCATGCCGTTCATCAGCATCGCGGCGACCTTGTTGTTCCAGATCTCTTTCTTGGCCAGGAAACGCACCCGTCGCTCCTGTTCCAGCGCGGCGTAACCCGTGAACACGAAGTCGAGGTAGCCGATGTGATTGCTCGCGAGGACGGCGCCGCCGCGGCGCGGGATGTTGTTGGAGCTCACCGTCATAACGTCGTAGGCCATCGCGCGGATCACCGTCCTAGCGAGTACGAGGACGGGTGGGTAGACGAGTTCCATCGGTGACACCCTAGCTGTTTCCCCCGGACTAGTGGATTTGACCCAGCCCACTAAGGCTGGCTATCGTCTCCGCCGAAGAGCCCTGCGGGGCTCTTTTCCGTGGGGGCCGAACTGACTCTTCGGGAGGAAGGTGTTGCGCATCAGGAGGTTCGTAGTTGCAACGGTCCTCACCTCGGCCTTCGCTCTATCCGGAGCGGCTTTCGGT
Source organism: Actinomycetota bacterium (assembly GCA_050694195.1). Lineage (GTDB taxonomy): Bacteria > Actinomycetota > CADDZG01 > CADDZG01 > WHSQ01 > JBOGXG01. Next base: position 11,006 of record JBOGXG010000314.1, read on the forward strand.
CAGGCCGACTACGTGAAAGGCCGTGCCGCCTACTACTCGGATGAGCTGAAGGGGAACGAGATGGCGTGCGGTGCGAAGTACTATCCAACGAAGATGGTCGCGGCGCACCGCAAGCTTCCCTGCGGCACGCGCCTTCGCGTGAAGAACCTCGCCAACGACAAGGTAGTGAAGGTGACCGTGCGCGATCGCGGGCCGCACGATGATGACTTCGTGCTGGATCTCTCGAGGCGAGCGGCGCGCAAGCTCGGTTACATCAGCAAGGGTTCGACGAAGGTCAAAGCGAAGGTGCTCGGGGATTAGCCCGGGATGAGAAAAGGGCCCCGACGATGGGGCCCCTTTCACGATGTGGTTTGGGTTTCTAGTACTCGACCTCTACTGCGTTCGCGGCCTTCGGCATGGCGTTGAAGACGCCTTGAAGCTGCATCAGCTTCATCATGTTGCCCGAGATCTTGAGCTTCCCCTGCATGAAGGCGTTCTGCGCGTTCAACTCTTGCTTCGTGATCGCGGTCGCCGTCTCGTAGGTCTGTGTGAGTGTCGCCTCCGCATCCGGGATCTCACCGAGGGAGACGTCGGCCTTTCCGCCCTCGAGCGTGAAGTAGTACTTGACCTCTCCACTGTCGGGGACGTCGGTAACGACCTGCTGCAGTTTGACGGCTTGGCCGGAAGCCGCACTCTGGAACTCCTCCGACGAGTTGAGGGCGTCCGTCATGGCGGTAGCCCACTCCTCCGATAGGAACTTGACTGCCACTGCTGCCTCCTTGCGATCGACTGATCTGCGAGAGAGAACATACCTTGGCACCATGGCGAGCACGGAGAGCGACCCCATCGCAAGCCCGATCCGTCCCGCCGCGACCGTCGTGCTGATGAGGGACGGCGACCGAGGGCTCGAGGTTCTGCTGACCCTGCGGCCGAAGCACCTGCGCTTCATGGGCGGGGCGGCGGTGTTCCCCGGAGGGGCGGTGGCCGCCGCGGATCGTGACCCCAGGTGGGTCGCGCGGTCGGCTCTGTCTCCCGGCGACGCCGCGGCCGCGCTCGGCGATGACGATGCCACGTCCGCTTTGGGGGCATATGTCTGCGCGCTGAGGGAAGCGTTCGAGGAGGTCGGCTTCCTGCTCGGGAATGGACCGGTGGATGACCTCGAGCGGGCCGATGCCGACGACCCGGACGCGTTCCTCGACGATTGCATCGCGCACGATGTCGTACTGGGCACCGACGAACTCGTGCCCGCCGGGCGATGGGTGACTCCGGCCGGATCGCCGATCCGGTTCGACACGTTGTTCTTCCTCGCAGGTGTGGAGCCGGGATGGGAGCCGGTTCCCGATCCGAACGAGGTGGCCTCATGTCGCTGGATCACGCCCGGTGAGGCCCTCGCGGAACTAGCGGCCGGCGGGTTGATGATGGCTCCTCCCACCGTCGAGATGCTTCAACGGCTGGAGGCGTACTCCGGTCGTTCGGAGGCGATGGAGGGCCTTGGAGGCGCGGGCCTCAAGGGAGCCGGACACGTGCTTTCGGTTCGTCTCTCACCGCTCGTCCATGTCGTTCTCGCTCCGAATCCGGGCCTGATGACGGGACCGGGTACCAACACGTACGTGGTCGGCTCGGGCCCGACGACCGTGATCGATCCTGCCGTCCCGGATCAGCCCTACCTGGATGCGGTTCTGGAGGCGGCGGGGGAGGTTGCTCAGATCCTCGTGACGCATCGTCACCC
>JBOGXG010000315.1:0-9584 GCA_050694195.1 Actinomycetota bacterium
GCGCGCGAATATCTGGATGCCGAAAAGGTCTTGAAGACCGCTCTTGCCCGCATCGGGTTGTGAACGGTCGACCAGCGAGGAAGGCTTGATGGAGCGTCTCCGGCTCGTGGTTCTCGGATCGATGGGGCTTCACCCGTTCGGAGGGCAAGCATGGCTGTACCTGAATTGGCTGTCGGGGCTTCGGCGTCTCGGCCACGATGTCTACTACGTTGAGGATCATTCGACGTGGTTCTTTGATCCTGTGAGGAATGCTTACGTCTCCGAAGCAGACTATGCGGCCGGCCTGATCTCGCATGTCCTCTCGGAGGTCCAGCTGTCCGATAAATGGGCCCTCCGCTCCACGCTCGAGACGACCGAGATGCGAGGCATGACAGAAGATGAACTCAACGACCTCTACAAGAACTGCGACGCCCTCCTAAACATCATCGGCGCAACGCAATTAGACGACGACCACCCGGCACTGAACGCCTCGTACCGGATCTTCGTCGAGACGGATCCCGTCTCGAACCAGCTAAGGCTCCATAACGGGGACGACAAGGTCCGTCACAACTTCGATCGTCATCACGCCATATTCACCTATGGGGAGAACTACGGAGCTCCCGACTGCGGAGTGCCGGTCGGAGACATCTCGTACCTGAAGACACGACAGCCGGTCGACCTGGCGCTCTGGCCTCACACGTTTACGCCCGAGAGCGAAACGTTCACGACGATCGGAAACTACCGGCAGGATGACATCGCTCCCTGGGTCCAGGACCTCGTCTACGAAGGGGTTACCTATCAGTGGAGCAAGCACTACGAATGGGAACAGTTCATTTCGATGCCGTCGATCACAGGAGAGAGTTTCGAGATGTGCACAACGATCAGGGAGGCCACCGATGAAGACAAGCTCGTCTCTGCGGGATGGAAGTTGGCGCCCGCTATACCCAGGACGCTAGACGTACTCGGAGCTTATCGGCGCTACATCCAGGGTTCCCGGGCGGAATTCACCGTCGCGAAGGATCAGAACGTCCGGCTTCGCAGTGGCTGGTTCAGCGAACGAAGCGTGTGCTACTTAGCGTCGGGGAAACCGGTCATCGCTCAGGACACAGCCTTCTCGGCAGTTCTTCCGACCGGATACGGTTTGTTCTCCTTCCAATCGCTCGAGGAGGCCGCCGCCGCGGTCGAAGAGATCAAACGCGATTACCCGGGTAACTGCACGGCAGCCAGGGAGATCGCACAAGAGTATTTCGAAACGACCCGGGTGGTCGATGCCTTCCTGACAGATGCGGGGCTGACCTAGATGGGCGAGAAGAACCTCATCTTCAATGCCGACGACTTCGGTTTTGCGAGATCCGTCAATGAAGGGATCGTCAAAGCGCACGTGGAGGGTGTGGTCACCAGTACCAGCCTGATGGTCACGGGCCGAGAGGTGATGGATGCAGTCGAGCGGAGCCTGGAGCATCCCCGGTTGGCGGTAGGCCTGCATTGGGACGTCTGGGGTGAGGACGAACGGGACTTCGACCTTTCTGACCTGAGGGCTGTCGAAAGAGAGTTCCACACTCAACTCGACCGGTTCCGGCAACTGATGCAGCGGGATCCCACACACATCGATTCCCACAGACACGCTCACCGGCACAAGCACGTCTTTGGGACGTTTCGCAACTTGGTCGAGCCTTTGGGGATCCCGCTGAGGGACGATGGCAGGGTTCGTTTCGTCGGCAACTTCTACGCGCAGTGGGAGTGGCAGGTCACGGAGCTCGCATACATCGGAGTCCCGCAGCTCATGGAGTGGTTACGTGATGAGGTCCACGAAGGTTGGACCGAATTCTCCTGTCATCCGGCGATCGTCGACGACGAGTGGGATGCCGTCTACAAGCATGAGCGGGAGATCGAGCTCCAAACCTTGATCGACCCCCATATCCGCGCATACATCGATGAGCTCGGCATCCGACTACGGAGCTACGCAGATCTGGCGTCCGAAAGCTCATGACCGCGCCCGATCGCCTTCGCATCGTGGTTATGGGCTACATCGTTAGAGGGCCGTTGGGCGGCATGACCTGGCACTACCTGCACTACGTCCTGGGTCTCTTGGCTATGGGACACGAAGTCGCTTACCTGGAGGACAGCGGCGACGAAGAATGGTCCTGCTACAACCCAGAGACCTCGGTGAACGGGCCCGATCCTTCGTATGGTCTTCGTTACGCTCGCGACGTATTCGCGGCGGTCGGATCCCCAGATATCTGGGGCTATTACGATCGTCTCACCGACACCTGGCACGGCCCCCTCGCCGAGAGGGCGATCGAAACCCTTGAACGAGCAGACGTATTGATCAACATCTCGGGCGCGAACCGGATGCGCTCCTGGAGCCGGGACATCCCCGTCCGGATCTTCATCGATACCGACCCCGCCTTCACCCAGATTCGCAATCTCACGGATCCGGAGAGGATGAAGCGATCCCGGGATCACAACGTTTTTCTGACCTTCGGGGCCAACACGGGTCGACCTGAGTGCGCGATCCCCGATGATGGACTCGGCTGGACGTCGACGCGGCAGCCCATAGTCCCGGATCTCTGGCACAGATCGATCCCCGCCGCTGAGGCTCCATACAGGACGGTGATGCAATGGGACAGCTACGAGCCTCTAGCGTTCCAAGGTCGGAGATACGGACTGAAGTCTCATTCCTTCGACGGATACCGCGATCTCCCGCGACGGGTTTCTTCGGATATGGAGATCGCTCTGGGCGGCGCGAACGCCCCGCATGAGGAACTCCTCGATCGTGGTTGGAAGCTCGCGGATCCGCTGGACGTAGCGAAAGATCCGTGGAGTTACGTGTCGTACGTCCAGGGGTCGAAGGCCGAGTTCAGCGTTGCCAAAGAAGGTTACGTGACGAGTCGGAGTGGATGGTTCAGCGAGCGGAGTGCCGCCTTCCTGACTTGCGGCCGGCCGGTCATCGTGCAGAACACGGGGTTCACGGACTGGCTTCCGGGCGGCGCCGGGGTCGTGCCCTTCGGATCACCCGATGAGGCCGAGGAAGCCATCGAGCAGGTCGGGTCGACCCTGAGTCACCATTCCCGGGCCGCGCTCGAGGTGGCGGACACGTACTTCCGCGCAGACCGCGTCCTTTCGGAGATGATCGACCGGGCGATGACCTAAGAGCTGAAAGATCGCCCGCCCCGAGCGCGTGGCGCCGCCACCAAGGAAGGATCGAGCGAGAAGACGCGCAGCACGTCTGACTCGTGGAGACGCACCCCGCGTTCGTTCAGCACGGAGGCGAACCCGGGGTAATGCTTCAACCACCAGAAAGACGTCCATGCGATCGCCACGATCGTGATGTTCCTCTCGAGGAGCTTCTTCACTTCCTCGATCGCGGAGGCATCATCGGCAGGCGGTCCCCAGTAGATCCCCTCCCGTTCCAGAAAGGGGACGGAGCCCAGAACCGCGTGAACATCGCGGCCCCATACCCCGTCGTCGATCAAAGCAAAGGTTTCGCCCGGGTCAACTAGTTTCTTCAGCTCGGTGACGGCGCGCTGTAGGCGGTAGAACCCCGATCTTGCCCTCCAGATCGACGGGTCCACCGCTATCCCCCGCTCTCGACAGAATCGCTCAAGAAGCTCGGTCCTCATGTCGAACAACTGGAGATCCCTCGTCAGTCTTCTTGGGAACGACATTGCAGAGTGATCGTTGTCGCCGTGCACTCGATAGCAACCCGACGGCCTCGGGATCGAGCTGACCTCGCCGAAGAGGGGGGCCAGCATCGAGAGATAGGCGTCTGCGCTCGCACTTCCGATCTTCATCCCCAACTCCGGTTCCGGCAACGGCATGACGGAATCCAGGAACGTCCTCCTCCATGCATTGCCACTCGTAGGGGCCCAGGCGAGGTTGTCGGGCCCGAACTCGATGAGGGCATCGAGTTGATCCCCGTTGCCGAGCTCATGCGGTGGCTTCACTTCGCCGTTCGGATGGCCGTGTCGATCGATGACTCGAAGCGGCCAGCTCACCTTGACGACCTTGTCCCCCATGTGGCGGATCGCCGTCTCTACGGTATCGGGGTCGATCAGATCATCCGCATCAAGGAACACGACGATGTCCCCTCGGCTGGCTGCGAACCCCGCATTCATGGCGGCCGACTGCCCCTTCTTCTCCTGGAGCAGAACCTGAACCCTGTTCTCGTAACGAGCCAGTACCTCGCTCGAGGCGTCCGATGAGCCATCATCGACGGCCACGACGCTAGTACGTGGGTCGGTTTGCGCTAGGGCACTCTCCAGAGCCTCCGGCAGGAACGAGGCATAGTTGTGGTTAGTGATCACGATCGTGGCTTCGGCGTCCGCCTCCGGCTGAACCGGTCCCCTATCCATCTATCATCCGGAGCCTCGACATCTCCTCGTAGACGCCCGTGAACCTCGCGGCGATGGCGTTCAGATCGAACTTCCCAAGCGCATGGGATCTCACTTTCGCCCTGTCGAGCTTCACGGCCTCCTCGACATACGCCGATAGTTCGTCTAACCCTCGACCTACGAACCCCGTCACCCCGTGCTCGATCACTTCCGGCAACGCTCCTACCGCAGCCCCGACGACGGGGGTCCCGCACGACATGGATTCCAGGGCCACCATCCCAAAACTTTCATACCCCCGGACGGGCAGCAAAACGCAAGCGGAAGAACCGAAGAGCTCGATCTTGGCGGCATGATCGATGACCCCTTCGTATCGAACCTGATCTCCGAGCCGCGGCTTGATGGAGCTTCGGAAGAAACCCGGATCTACGATCGGGCCGGCCAGCGTTATCGGTCGTTCCAGGCGCGCGGCCAGTTCGATGGCGACATCTGGGCCCTTGCTACGTTCCATCCGGCCCAAGAAGAACAGACCATCTCCCGGCTCGGACGCGAAAGTGAAAAGATCCGGATCGATCCCGTTAGGGATGGTGGTACACCGCGTCGCTCCGGCCGCACGGAGCTTTCGAGCCTGAAACTCACTGACCGTCGAGACCCACAGATCCGGGTGTTGCGATACGAACCAGCAAAGGTCCTGCGTCACGGGCGTGTGGTGTGTGTGCAAGAGGCGATCCCTGAGGGCTCCCAGTTCCGACAGGGAGTACGCCGAGGGCCCGAAGTGGGAATGCACGACATCGAACGCCCCGGCGCTTGCGAGAACCTCCATCAGCGCGTGTTGTTCGAAGTACGTGTATTCGGAGGCACGCTCCTCGCTCATCTCCCCGAAGAGATTGCGGTCTACGACAGGGATGATCTTGCCGGTCTCAAGGACGGAGTCGCCGCTCGCGATGATCGAGACGTCGTGTCCAAGTTTCTCGAGCGCACCCGTCAGCGCCGGAAGGTATGTCTCGATGCCACCGTGAGAATCCCGGGCTACTGGGAACCAGAGGGGACTAAGCATCAATATCTTCATGCCGGCCTTCAACCGTCCCTATGGTCGATCAGGCAGTGCCGCCGTCCGACAGAGTCGTCGATCGTCCCTGCGGATCGAGCACGATGGTTCCTCCTGCTGCATCGTGGTCGGCGATATCGATCTGCTCGCTGTACAGGGAGGAATAGAGCCCACGCTTGAACAGAAGCTCGCCATGAGTTCCGCTCTCAACGATCCTGCCCTCATCCAAGACAAGGATCTGATCCGCATTCCGGATGGTCGAAAGGCGGTGAGCTATCACGAATGTCACGCGACCCTCCATCAAGCGACGCATCGCTGCCATCAGAGACGCCTCCGTGCGGGTGTCGAGTGATGAGGTCGGTTCATCCAAGATGAGGAGAGGGGCATCCTTCAAGAAGGCACGAGCGATGGAGATCCTCTGCTTCTCCCCGCCGGACAAAGTGGCCCCGCGCTCACCGATGATCGTGTCGTAGCCCTGGCGCAACCGCTTGATGAACTCGTCCGCATTGGCCGCCTTTGCAGCCGCCTCGACTTCCGCTCGCGAGGCGTCCGGTCTTCCATAGGAGATGTTCTCGGCCACCGACATCGGGAAGATGAAGGGGTCCTGAAGAACGATCGCCATCTGCTCTCTGAGCGACGAGAGCCGCAACCCCCGGATGTCGTGGCCATCGATGAGGATCCGACCCGCAGCCGGATCGAAGAATCTCACGAGCATGTTGACGAGCGTGGATTTCCCGGCCCCCGTAGGCCCGACCAGCGCGGTCACCTCTCCAGGTTGAGCCACGAAAGAGATGTCGTGCAGGACGGGGCGGTCCGGTTCATATCCGAACGTCACGTGTTCGTAGGCGACGCGGCCCTGCAGTCGGATCTCCTTCGCGTCCTCTGCCTCGACCACGTCCAGGGGAAGCTCGATGATGTCCAGGATCCGGTCCGCTTGAGCCGCCGCATGTTGAAGCGTCGAGACCGTGTAGGTCATCTGGTTCAGGGGACCGTAGAGGGCCGCGAGGTAAGCCAGGAACACGAGCAATGTCCCGAGTGACAGGCGACCTTCGAATACGGCGCGAGAGCCAACCCAGATAAGGAGAGCGGTGCCTGCCGCGGTGGACAAGCCGGCGAAGAGTTTGAACCACATGTCCGTCATCGTCGAGCGCACATATGCCATGACGGCACGATCCGCATACCCACGGAAGCGTGCATGCTCTGCGTCTTCCTTGTTAAAGGCTTGCACCAGCGGGATGGCATTGAGACTTTGCTGGACGACCGACATCAGGTCCCCCTCGAGGTCCACAGTTACACGACTACGGTCCTTCATGGGGCCTTTGAAACGTTGGATCGTGTAAACGATGAATGGCACAACCGCCATCGAGAGCAAGGTCATCGTGGGATCGAGGCGCCACATGATGAAGAACATCGCCGAAATGGTGATGACCGATTGGAGCACGGGGAGGATGGCACCGTTCAGTAACAACTGCGCCGCGTATGGATCACCGGTTACCCGCGCTATCGAGTCCCCCACCGGACGTCTCACGTGGAAGAGGAGAGACATCCGTTGCATGTGGAGGAAGAGGTCTGCACCAAGTCCGTACGTCATCCGCTGTCCCACGCTGACGGAGGAGACGGCGTTCAACATCCCGACCACTGTGATGAGTATGAAGATCAAGAGCGTGCTGATCACTACCAGGAAGAGCAGCGTGTCACGAGTCGGCTCGCCGGGGAGTGCCTCGACGAATCCGCCGCCGACAGAGGACCCCTTTTTCAGAACATTGTCGACGAGCACCTTCATCGGCCAAGGACGAACCAGTTCCAAGGCGACCAGGGACAGCATCGAGCCGACGAGTAACACCACTTTCTTCCACTCCGGCCGCGCGTACTTCAGCAGCCGAAGGTACTGCCACATGGTTCGCTTCCGACTCGGAGGCCACGCGGCCGCCGTCCGAGATTCCGATACCTCGGCGGGAGCGGCTCCGACCGCGGGCGGCTCGTCCCAGATCGATCGTCTACGGAATCGCACGATCAGCGGCCGGCCCCGTGCGTCGTGTCGCCGATCGCTCGGGTGAGTATCCGGCGAAGGGCGTAGGTTTCGAACAAGCCCAAGACCAGAGCGGCGCCCAGAACCACCGACTGCCACCCATAGCCGAAGGCCGCTGATAACCCCGCGAACGCCACGACCAAGTACCCGGCGGGCCGAAGTCTGAGCCGCGTCCTGCAAACGGGCGTCCAGCCCCACAACACCGCGACGCTGATCCGCACGGCCACCAAGAAGCCGAGCGATGTGTCGAGATCCCACTTGTCGTGCGATCCGCCGATACGCACACCCATGCCCTTCTCGCGCAAACGATTCTCGAGGTTAAGCAGCCACTGGGTCCTGTTACCGGTCCACGACTCGTCGGCGGCAACGGTTCTGTGCTTCTCTCGTTCCCTTCGGGTGACGAGCCGGCCCCAGGCGCGCACGACCGGCTGGATCAGGTACATGCTCGCGACCAAGGCTCGATACCTAAGAGGATGTGGCTCGTCCCTGTTCGGTTGGGCGGCTACCGCCACCGCGATCGTGTAGCCGATGGCGATGGTGACGCTGGCCACGGCCGCCCAGAGGCCGAACCGTGAGAGGGGGATGAGCGCAGCCCCTAAGATCGCGAAGAAGACGACGAGAGGCAACAACGCGGTCGCCCAGTTGCGCGCCGCCTCCGCCCGCCGGTGGACGACGTTCTGATAGGGAGCCATGCCTTGGTACCCGTGGTAGATCAGCGGGCGTAATACACCCGCGAAGAGGCGGGGGCCGCCATAGATGAAGCCCGACCACCGGGCCTGGCCGAGCCGGTTGAATCTGTGTCGGTGATCGTGAGCGATCATCCGTTCCGCCCGCCCGTACCCGCGCTGTTGTCGGAGATAACCCATGTAGGTGTCGCGTCGGTGGTGACGCACCTGAGCCGCTGCGGAGAACGCGATGTCTCGGTCCGCGTCAAGCAGCTTCCAGCAAACATCGACATCGTCCCCCGCCGTTGTGTATCGCGGATCGAAACCATCGATAGCGACCAGGTCGCTCTTCCGGAACGCGCAGTTGCAGCCGGGAACGTGCTCGGCTCGATCGTCGGTGACCAACACGTGGATCGGCCCCCCCGGAGATGCGGCGACCGCTCGCTCCACCAGTCCCGCATCCTCGAAGGGCAGGTTCGGCCCCCCGGTACCCGCCAGGTCTTCATCCTCGAGCGACAGCGCCAAGTGATACGGCCAGTGTGGATGACACGAGGCATCCGCATCCAGGAACGCCACTATCTGCCCCGTCGCCGCAGAGATCCCGGCGTTGCGGGCACGACTCAGACCTCCATGGTCCAGCCGATGGATCTGGAACGGGAAACGACCCGCCCGCTCGACCGTGTCGTCGGTAGACCCGTCGTCACAGACGATCACCTCGAGTTCGGGATAGTCGCACGCCGCGAGCGACCCCAGGCAGTCGTCGATGTGCCGCCCCGCGTTATACGCGCAGACGACCACGGAAACCCGGGGCCAGTGCGAGCGAAGGTCGCGTATCCCCGTCGCGGCCCATCTCCGCAGGGCTTCCAGCCCCAGCTTCGGCCGGCGGTCGGCGTCCGTCACGCCGAATCCCCAGCCGTCGACCTGCACGTCGTCCACGGCCCAATCATCGGTCCATGAGAAGACGGTGGCACCGGCGGTTCCACACTCGTCGAGGGTTCTGAGTTGCCAGCTGAGGGTCTCTGCCTGCGCGTCCTCTCCGTGGATCGTGGAGGCGAGACCTAGTTCCGTCATCACGAGGGGGCGATCGTCGGCGATGACCTGCAGGTGGCGGATGTACCTCCGGAAGGTACGAGGGTCCTCCAGGAACACGTTCATGCAATAGAGATCCTGGCCGCGGATCTGTAGGTACTCGGTCGTCGGGAAGTTGCAGTACGTGGCGAGCATCTCCGGGTCTGCGTCATGCACCGCCTCGATCAGGCCACTGATGACATTCTCTACGTTACGGATGCCGTGCGTACGTGCGACGTCCCCGGGGACCTCGTTCCCGACCGCGACCGCTAGGACCTCCGATCGCCCGGAACACAACTCCATCGCGGCCTCGACGGCCGCGAGTCCGGCGCCGTGAACCCTCTTGGTGGCGGCCCGTCCCGGCGTCACCTCGTAACGCCAGTCGGGGTAATCGATACCGACGATCACCGCCAGATCGAGTTCCTCGGCGAAGTCGAGGAACTCTGCCGGAGGAAGTGTGTAGG
>JBOGXG010000316.1:0-10519 GCA_050694195.1 Actinomycetota bacterium
ACCGCACGCTGCGCGCTCATGAGTGCTCGCTCGCCTTCGGCGTCGGTGGACGTCGTCGCAAGGAGCGGCGCTGTCGCGCTTAGGTCGGAAAGCCGCCGACCAGGAGGTGCGACATGGCAACCGCAACGACAACGGACAAGCTGAAGGTTGCTCACGAGAAGTTGACCGCCGCAGTTGAGTCCATCGTCAGCGGCGACGAATCTGGGACTCTCACAAGTTCGATTCGAGGAAAACCCCCTGCTAGCTGCGAGGACACCGGGTTCTCCACAGTCGTTGACTGTCGAGGTGCAATCCATCAGAGTTAGGCAACACCTTCAAAATGTCGGCGGGAAGAAGGGATGCGGTGAGCCGGACCGGGTTGAGCGTCGTTCCAGGAGGTGCGGGCGTCCCTGCCGGTCCAGTGCCCGATGCCGCCACATACGAGGCCCGCTGCATCGATGCCTACGTCTCCTCACAGGAGGCACGTAACTTCAGCCCCGTGACCGTCGACGTCGGTTCCCGGACGCTCCAACGCTTCCTCACGCTGTGCGGAAAGCCTGCATGGGAGGTGACGCGCGAAGATGTCGATCGGGTGGTGAGCGAGCTCGTCGCGCGCGGCAATTCGCCCGCTACCCGGCGGGGCTACACCCAGGCCTTCAGAAGCTTTCATGCGTTCCTGGTCGCACGCAAGGCTCACGAGATCGAAGCCTTCTTCGGAGTGCAACTTGACAACCCGATCGATCAGTTCAACGCGACCCGCCACGTAGCCCTCGACACGGCGGGAACGCAGCCGCCACCATCACCGGAGCGTATGGACGCGTTCTTCGACTTCCTCAAGACCAGGGTCGGGACGGCACGCAAGTTCAAGACGGCGGCGCGCGACTACGCGTTGTTCCGAACCCTCTATCACGCCGGGCTGCGCGCCGACGAGTCGGCATCTGTGGAGATCCAGGATCTCCATTTCGGGCGCGGGCCGTTCGGAAAGATCCACGTCCGTTTCGGAAAGGGTGCTAAGAGCTCAGGCCCGCGCCCACGCTGGGTCCCGATGCTTGACCAGCTCGACCTCATACTCAAGTGGTTCCTGCGTGATGTGCGGCCGGGCTTTGGCGGCGGCTCGCCGCTGTTCTGCGATGAGAGCGGTGGAAGACTTCACACCGGGACGATCCGAAACCGACTGAGCCACCTGCTGGATCTTGAGGGCCGTGAGCGCACAGACAGGTTCAGCCCGCACGACCTTCGCCACGCGTGCGCGACCCACAACTACGAACGCGGGATCGACCTCGTCGCGATCCAGCAGATGCTCGGTCACTGGCATGTCGGAACCACGATGCGCTACGTGACTCCTTCGGCCACCTTCATCGAGGATGCTTATCGCCGGGCGCTATCGTCCACGTTGAGCGAGCTTCAATGTGCGGGGGACGGATCGTGACTGTCGCAGCGGCGCGCAAGAGACTCGGTCGTATCGGCTCGTTGACCGTTCTCGCCCTTCTGTCCTCGGGGATGCCAGTGTCGGAGGCGGTCGCCACCAAATGCGATGGGCACGAGGTCACGATCATGGGAACCGCTGACGACGACACCATTGACGGGACTGAAGAGGTCGACGTCATTTGGGGTGGACCTGGCAACGACGTGATCAACGGTCGGGGTGGGAACGATCGGTTGTGCGGAGGCTCTGGCAACGACCGGCTCGCCGGCGGCGGCACAAGCCTCGAGGATCCACACGACCGCCTCTTCGGCGGGAGAGGTGCAGACACCGCGTTCTTCGCGGGGGCCGAAGGCAGCGTCAATGCCTACATCTACCGGCGTGGATTCGATGGTGGTGGCGTGGCAAAGGCGCAGGGCGTCGGCATGAACCGCTTGTTCGGGATCGAGAACTTGCGCGGCACCGCCTACGACGATTCTCTCCATGGTGACTCCGGCGCCAACAGGCTGTGGGGCCGTGAGGGGGACGACGCGCTCAAGGGGCGCGGTGGCAACGACCGCCTAATGGGTGGCGAGGGACAAGACACGGTCGACGGCGGCGGAGGCAAGGATCACTGCCTCGACGCGGAGAGCACCTCGAATTGCGAATAACAGCGTTGGAATGTCGAATCACAGGGAGGCGGGATGCGCGCTAAGTGGCGACTACGCATGACCGCGGCGCAACGCGAAGTTTGGACCGGTGCCGAGCTTAGGCGACTGCTGCGGGAACGAGCCGGGCTCGAGCTGTCATCGGCGTCGATCTCTGCGCTTCTGACGAAGCAACCGTCACAGCTGAAGCTGGAGACACTCGCGGCCCTGTGCACGGCGCTTGACTGCACACCGAACGACTTGATCGAGATCGACACGACTCCGGTGGAACGTGCCGCGGAACCTGCGACGGAGATCGACGAACGGCCTCGAGTCGAGGGCAAGCGGTCGATGCCTCCGGTGTAGTGCGCACCGCGGTGTGTCGCGACTGCCGGCGTGAGCGGCCCATACATTCACGAGACCGCTGCGCGTCCTGCTACGTGATGCTGATGCGCAAGGCACCGCGTCACCGATGTCCCGCGTGTGGCAACGAGCGCGTGCTGGACGAAGAATCCGGGCTGTGCGCTCGCTGCAGCAGAAGCAAGCACCTGGCGCAGCGGATCTGTGTCGCGTGCGGCGAGCACCGAAAGATCATCGCCCGAGGCCGCTGCGCTCCCTGCTACTACCGTCCCAAGTCTCACTGTCGGCGCTGCGACCGGCCGGGCGTGATCAGAGAGACCGGTGTCTGCGGATGGTGTGCGCGCACGCTCGCCAAATGGAACACCAAGCCAGCGCGGCCCTGCGACGTCTGCGGCGAGTTCACACGTCACTTCGCCAGAGGGATGTGCAAACGCTGCTACAACCACGATCCTGACCTCCCGTTCGACTACGCGGAGCGTCTCGCTTTCCGCCTCGGCTCTCCGCCGCCGTGGCTCCGGGACTTCACCGCCTATGCAGCGGCTCGCTATTGCCCCTATGGCGCGCTGGTGCTTCTGCGGGAACTCGGCCGGCTGCTTTCGGCCGACGCTCGGACGCCGGCGGTCCTGCTCGAGCGCGCCAGGCGGCCGGGTCGGTCGGTGGGGGCTCTCGCACTGACGCTCGAAGGGTTCTTCGTCGATCGGGGGATGGCGCTGGCGCTCGATCAGTCTGAGCGTCTCGCTCGTGGCCGCCGTCGGCGTTTGATCCAAGGCACGCCCGAATGCTTCAGAGATGCCGTGAGCGCGTTCGGTGACGCAGAGCTCGAAGGCCAGCGCCGGGCCCGTCGAGCCGGGACCAAGCCGCTGTCAGACATCACGGTCGAGCGCCACCTCGCCGAAGTCCGGGATTTCGCTCGGTTCCTTGAGCGCCGGTCCCCTGTGATCGACAGCTGGCGGCTCGTCAGCAGAGAGGAGGTCGAGGCCTTCCTCGCGACGAACTCGAAAGCGATGTTTCGCCGGCTCTCGTGCCTGCGGAGGTTCTTTCGGTGGGCGCGGGCGCGGCACCTTGTGCTGGTCGATCCAACGGCCGGACTCAGGCTCGTCGAGCCCAAGGGCTTTCGTGGGAAGGTCCTCACGCACGAGGTTCAGATATCCCTCTATGAGCGCTGGAGCCGCGACGCCGCCGCACATCCTCACGAAGCCTTTGTCGGTCTCATGGCCCTGCTCCACGGCGCGTCGCGCGCGGAACTCGCAAACCTGCGGGTGGATGCGGTCGAGGGCTCGACTCGGACCGTGCGCTTGGGTCAGCGCCCCCACCCGGTCCCGATCGACCCATCGACGTGGGACGCTCTCGAGCGCTGTCTCGCGTATCGGGAAGAGCGCGGAGCCTTGAACCCACACGTCCTCGTCACCATCCGCAGCGCGACGCGGAAGACCGCGGTGTCACCCGGGTATCTGTCGCATGTTCTCGACGCCGTCGGGGTCTCGCTCCAGACTCTTCGCTCGACTCGGCTATGCCGCATGGTCGTGACGTTGGATCCAAAGGTCGCGTCCCAAGCATTCGGGATGGACGACGCCTCGACCGTTCGCTACCTGGGAGATGCTGTCGATCGCTCGCGACTTGATGCCCTGAATGAGGCGACTCGCAACTAGTCGAAGGGAGCGGGGACACCCACGCTGGGCGGATCAAAGTGGGGATGGTGGGTGCCCCGCCCAGGCATGAGTGTCGCGCCACCGTGCAGGACTACTTCCTAAGAAGGCCTCTGACCAGGGAGTTCGCTCCGGCGCTACGCCGATTGACCGGGAGCGTCCGAAATTTCCCGAAGATTCTTCTTTCGGCCGTCAGAAAAGGGGTCCGATCTTCGTACTAAGGGGGAAGCCCCACATGGGGCTTGAGAGCGGAAGGACCGACTTGAAAGGAGAAACGAGGATATGAGAAGGCGATCACTGATGATGGTGGGGCTCGCGGCATTGAGCTTGCTGCTTGTTCAGACCCAGGCGGGTATTGCCGGACCGCTGGAGCTCCTCCCCGCGGACATCCACTGTGTGACCGAGGCGCTACCGGAGCTGGTTTCCGGGAGCGAGGAAGAACCGGAATCCCCACAGGCTGACCCGGTGAATGATGCCCACGACCCCGTGAACGCAGGCGTCCCCCCGGTGTGCTTCCCCTTGGAGTCGCTCGCGGAGGCGGCGAGTCTTGCAGGCAACAGAACCGTTATCTCCATCCACTTCGCGAAGGCCAATTTCTCGGGAAGCACCCTCAGGGTCTACGTCACGAACCAGGTCGGTTGCTTCACCGGCAGAAGCTACGAGAACAGGACGCTGCCTTCGGAATGGAACAACGAGATCTCCTCCACTGAGACATGGGGAGGGTGCGATACGCAGCCCCACTACAAATACAAGAACTTCGGACAGCACCTGATCACTTGTCAGTGCGCCACTATGGGCGCTGCCAACAACGAGACCTCGTCGGTGAAATACAAGCCATAGGGGTCTTTCACAGGATTGGGCGGGTTCGTCGCCGAGAGCAGGAGGCCGATAATCCGGCGGCGAACCCCCATTCCATGAGCCTGGGCCGTCGCTTCGCAAGACGTGGCCTCCTGGTCACCCTGCTGGTGGGCATGCTATTGCCGGCTGGCTCCATCAGCCGTGCCTCTGCGCAGACTGCGCCTGAAGTCTCCAAATGGGACCAGGCCTTCGCTAGGTGGGTTGTTTCCAGGCCAACCGAGACGAGCGAGGGCGGCACGCGCTACAAGGTGATCGAGGTTCACGTTCGGCGTATCCAATCCGCTCCTGGCCTCGACCCGATCACGAAAGTGTGGATCAGTCGTGGTCACTGCGTCGATTCCGGGGCATCCGGTGGGGGCACCGGGACGGTGAGTTGCCTCGTGCGGACCGTCGTGAAGAGAAGGAACGCTCCAGACCGCGTGTTCGAGTTCGACCCACTGCTCGGCTCCGCCTCGCTGCGCATGAAGATCGATGGGACCGTTCACTCGGTTGAGTGGCGAGCAACCTCTGAACCTCCCTTCACAACCGGACTCCCCGGTTGCACAGACCCGGTGCCTTATGGCAGGGGGTGGGGCAGGGACATGGCGGCAAGCGGCAGTGTGCTCAACAGAGAGCTCGATAACTCCGCGCTCGAGGACATCCTTGGGGCCTATCTAGAGACGATCTACATAGTCGATTCCTGCTAGCCCTTTCGCTAAGACCCCCGCGCCCGCTCTGGGCGGCGCGCCTCGCACATGTTCGCCGGAACCTGTGCGCTTTCTGGCAGCGGATGCTGAAGGTCGCAGCCAAGTTCCACAAGTACTCTAGTGGCGGGATCACATATTCGAACTTGTTGAATTCGGTTGGTCCCTCCGTGATATCAGACCATCCGCGTTCGGGTCTGACGGCGCTTGGAGGTAGATCGCACATGATGGCAACCTCCGCGGTGTCGACCCTCGTCGGCAGCGTCAGCCCCGAGGGATGTGGGATGAGACGCTAGGGGATTGGGATCCCGTTCTCGTCCAACAGCGCGACGCTGAAGGGGGCGTCCACGAATGTTCCGTTCAGGTCTGCGATCCTGACCCTCACGTAGACGCTATTTGAATCGCATACGGGTTCATAGGTGGCAACCAACGGCTGGGCTGACTGGATGCTGACTAGTGCTGTGATGATGTCGGCCGGCATGGGTTCGGTACACGTCCACGCGACTAGGGCGAGGCGAACGTCGTAGGTTCCGGTCGCGACTCGACGGGCCCTTGCCTCATCGAGGTGGCAGTTGTTCCCGTCTAGATCAACGGGGCCGCCGTAGATCGTGCTGAAGCCGGAGACGCGTTCGAACTCAGCTCCGACTGTTGTAGGTACCTGAGCTTGTCCCCGCAAGGCCCCGGCCTGACAGCCGCGCACGAACGCTGTTGGTCCGAAACCACCCACCCGGTCGGCATCGCGGGCTGCGGGCGCCTTGCGGATGATGTTGTTGGGGAGACGACCGTTCTTATTCGTGGCGACGAGCTTCTTCGCCCGCGTCTCCAACGATGCTCTGGCTCCGACCGCATGGCGACCGTCAACCTTGTCGGCGTTACGGGCGAAGTCGGCGATAGTCCCGGCGATTACAGGGCCACCAGCCGTGACTGCTGCGACGACTATGGCCGTGAGAGCGGTATATCCATACTTGTGCCTGATCTGCTTCATGGCTCCCCCTTCGCAGTTGCTTTCATCAGATGGTCGCAGCCATCCCAGATTAGGTTGATGCCGGTCCGAATGGGGCCGTGGCGCGGTCCGCGGCGTAGTTCGACCAGTCTCCGGAAGCAATCCCCACCCACTTCACCGCGTTGTTGATGGAGATTCCGAGGAGGTCCGCCAGGACGACCGGGGGAACCTCGCCAGCGAGCTGGAGAAGCGCCGCGTTGCGCGCCTCCCTGATGTCGATGCCGATGTCTCGGAGTCTCTTGGAAAGATGGCTCCTGCTGATCGGGTGGCCAGCTCTGCCGCCCGGGAAGAGCCACTGATCGGGATCCGATAGATGAGCCGACGAGCCGCGCCTTCTTCGTTGAGGGAGTTGTCGGACGAGCCTCGCGAGAGGTTCCGGTATCTCCACCGGTTCACGACCGAGAGTCATCAAGAGCGAATCCTCCGTTCGGATCACGTGCTTGGGGGTGAGCAGCGCAATGCGGCTCACCGGTTGCGCGTAGAGGAGGACGAGTGCGCCTGCCACGCGATCGGCCACATCGAGGCTGTCGTCGTGGAGCAGACGCTTCGCGGTGCGCCACCGGGCGGTATCGTCAACGCTGTTGGTGGGTTGGCGCGAACCGGCCAGCGCCGGGACGAAGAGTTCGGTCATGTGCCCCCGCTTCGCCATCCACATGACGAAGTCACGGATGAGCAGGCGTGTCAGCTTTCCCTCAGACAGCCAACGATCGATGTCAGTTTGCGAGCATGCTCGCACGGGGATCTCATTCGTCCGAAGCCAGGTCAGGAACCTTGTGACCTGATGCAGCATGCGTAGTGCGTTCTCAACCGACGAACTGGTGAGAGTGCCGCTAGCAGTCCCTGAGCGCAGTCTGCGGAGGATGCGCCACCTGAGAAAGGCGCCTACGAATCGTCGGTCCTCGACGTGCAAGGAATGCAAGGCGCTCTCGGCCCGCGACTCGAAGCGTGCGATGTGAGGATTCCGCCACGGCAGCGCTCCGGACGCGATCAATAGGTCACGCAGATGTGCGACAGCCTTGTTCGGGCCGAGCCCATCGAGGGCTTCGTGGGTCAAAGGCAGCATGCCCGAGACAAGATCCCGCAGCACGCGAGCGGCGTAACTTCGGCGCAGCCATACGAACATCGTCTGAGGATGTTTCGTTGACAGCAGCGATTGTTCGATCGGTTCCGCCCAGGCTGGTACTTGTCCTGCGGGCCCCGTCACGAGTAGTCGGATCTTTCCCTTGAGGATGCAGCGTTCGCAGATCGGCTCGCCTTGGCGGAGACCGCGACAGATGCCCGCCTTTCCGCAAGTGACGCAGACCGCCTCGGGTCCCCCGTAGCAACGTTCGCACAGGTCGGGATTGGAATCGGTCGCTCGTTTCTTGATCGTCGCTTCGCGTCCGCAGCGTCCACAGGCGCGTTCTGGATAGCTGTAACAGCGACGGCACAGGTCGATACCGGTGCGGCGCGAGTGAATCGGGCCGACCGCTCCGCAGCTGCCGCATGGTCGATCCGTGCTCACCGCTTCTTGGTTACCCGCGCCGGTCTTGGCTTACGATCTCGTGCCGACGCAGAGGCTGCGACCCTCCTCTTGCTCGTCTCGGCCTCCGAGACGAGTTCGATCACGTCGTTGGGAGAGCAATCGAGGATGTCGCACAAGGCGGCCAACGTCTTGAGAGAGAGGCGCTCCGGTGTGTGGACGACGAGGCGGTAGACCTGCGCGGGCGAGAGCTTGACGCCTCTTGTCTCGAGCAGCGGCTGTAGGTCCGTGGTCGCGAACATGTCCTTGTCGGCCATGAGCTTGCGCAGGTGCCATCGGTAGTCGAGCTTGCGAGTCATCGAATCTCCTTCGTCTCTCCAAAAGCACGCGATAGTGCGCGCTTGAGGATCTGGTTCTTGTAGTCGCTTGTTACGCCGGTGTAGATCGCGGTCGTGCTCGCCCATTCGTGGCCGACCTGCTGCTGGACGAATAGGGAATCGAATCCGTCCTCGACGAGATGGGTCACGTAGGCATGGCGTAAGCAGTGTGGATGGAGCTCTTCAGCAAGTCCCATCTCGGCGCGGTACTCCGCGAAGCGCGCGTTGATGTACGCAGGAGAGAGGCGCTGCCGGCGTTCGGTTGGCCACAGGGCCGAATCGTGGTGGTCGTAGAGGGGTCGGATCTCATCGACGTATTCGGCCAGCACGTCGGACGACCAGTCCATGACGGTTAGCACCGTCCGCCGGCGCGGAGCCCCTCCTCGTGTCGCCTTGCCGAACCGCACCGACAGCTTCCCGTAGTCGCCGAAGATGGGCGCCGACGGATTGGGCAGGAAGTCGATGACGTCGAGCTTGGCCGCCTCGGTTCGGCGAAGCCCCCACGCGTACATCGCCTTGAACAAGGTGGCATCTCGGAAGGCGCTCAGCCAGCCCTTACGACCCCGGCTTCGCGCCGTTGCCACTCGTTCGTCGGCATGATCGAAGAAGCCCTGCAGCTCGTCGCGGGTGAACGGCCGCGTCTCCGGACGCCCCTCGAACTCCGAGGTGTGGACGGCGGTGTTCCACTCGTGACAGATCTGAACGGGATGTGTCCCGAAGCGCTCCTCGCATTCCGTGACCCAGCCGTAGCGGGCATCGATGAGGTAGCTCATGAAGAGGGCGAGCAGTTGGTGGTAGTTGCGTAGCGTGGATCGTGCGCATCCATTGCCCAGGAGGTGGGTGCTCCACTCCTCGACGTCGGAGGGGGACCAGTTCCAGGGGTAGTCGTTGGTGAACGAAGCAAAGGAACGCACGGTGCCGGCGCGGTTTCTGATGGTGGATGCGCGCAGCAGGCGGCTCCGTTGTTGTCGCTCCCACCCGTCCAACATCCCCGCGAAGACCGACTCCTCGGGATGCAAGAGCGTCGCGCCGTCGACCAACGACAGCCGAGCGGCGCCGTGAGGGGATGCCTTCTCGCCCATCAGATCCCGACAATGAGTAAGGATTCCATGTGAAGGAATCTTTCATCTGATGCAAGCTAGGTCAAGAACCCTCTCTGGCAATGGTGTTTCTCGCGAGGTCGTTCTCACTTGGCGACGCCGTCGGTTACCGCCGCCAAGTCGATGCCATCGCCGATGAATCGTTCATCGGATGCAATTTGCGAACCTTCTTCAACAACCAGCTGATGATCTTCCTCCAGCGGCCCGACGCAACATTGGTTGCCGGCTTCCGCAGGTGGCAGGAGCTCGGCCGTCAGGTCCAGAAAGGCCAGAAGGGGATCGCCATCTTCGCTCCGTGCAAGTACAAGACGAAGATCGAGACAGATGATGGCGAGGAGAAGAGCCTTCAGCAACTTCGAGGTTTCCGGGTTGTCTACGTGTTCGATATCGCCCAGACCCATGGCGACGAGATCCCCGACCTCAACGCGGTGCGACCGAAGTTGCTGGACGGTGACGCCCCCGACGGCATCTGGGACGCGCTCGTCTCGGAGGCCAACGCCGCCGGCTACGAGGTGATCCGTACCCAGAAGGGCAACGAGAACGGCTACTGCGACTTCATGAACAAGAAGATCGCCGTGCGTCCGGATGTCCCCGGTGGTCAGGCGGTGAAGACGCTGGTCCACGAGCTCGCCCACGCGCTGCTCCACGGCGGCGATGCCAAACCGTCTCGAGACATCGCCGAAGTAGAGGTCGAGTCCGTGGCCTTCATCGTCTGCGACGCGTTGGGACTGGATACGAGCGAGTACTCGTTCGCTTACGTCGCCCGTTGGGCTGGCGGGTCCGAAGACCTGATCAAAGACACAGGCGAGCGCGTGGTCAAGTGTGCCTCAGGCATTCTGGGAAGTCTGGCAGTCGCTGAGCCTTGTGGGGCTGCGGTCCGAAGGTAAAGAGGGCTAGCCGTCGAACGCTATCAAGATGAGGCGCCTACTGACCGCTTTGCTGTGCTCGCTACTGCTAATCCGCGCCGGGGCTTATCCAGCGTCGGGTTCCCAGCCAGTCCGT
>JBOGXG010000317.1:0-2493 GCA_050694195.1 Actinomycetota bacterium
GCGACGCCCAGCGCGTGGATCCCTCTCCGGTCACCAGCGCATGGATCCCATCGACGAGATCGGGGAGGAGGGCTCCGATCAGGATGAAGCGGTAATCGATCCGGCGACGGCCGAGGGTCACGTAAACGAGAACGGCGGCAACGCCGAGGTGCCAGAAGATCATGGGCTAGCCCCGCGACGACGGACGGATCACTCGAGGAGGGAGCCCTGGTCCGGCATCTCGGCGTCGAGATCGGCGTCCAGCATCGCGGCATCCATCCCCTGGTTCGCCAACTTGTCGGCGTCGGCGTTCGACTCCCGCGGAACGTGCTCGATCGACGCGCGCTCGAATCGGTCGAGGAGAGATCGCGCCTCCACCGCGAGGGGACGAAGGTGGTCCTGTTTGATCTTCCACTCCCCCTTCACCTGCGAGACCACGAGTTGTGAGTCGACGCGGACATCGATCTCACTCACTCCTAGATCGAGGGCCATCCGTAGACCTGTGGTGAGCGCGGTGTACTCGGCGACGTTGTTCGTCGTGACGCCGATGCCTTCACCCACCTCGGCGATCACGTCTCCGCTCTCATCGGTGAGGACGATGCCGATCCCGGCCGGGCCCGGATTCCCGCGCGCGCCACCGTCTGTGTGCAGTATGGCTTTCATAGATGGTTCAGCGTATGACGAGGATGCGGCGGCAATGGTCGCAACGCTGCAGCCCGCCCTCGGCGCGGATGCGCTCGTAGTCTGCCTGTGCCAGCTTCGTGTGACATCCCTGGCACGTTCCGGCCTCGAGCGCCGCGGCCCCCACGCCGCTCTTAGCGGCGCGGATCTTGTCGTAGAGCGCGAGTAAGTCGGCGTCGATCTCGGCCGCGATCTCGTCGCGCGTTGCGGAGTGGGCCTGCAGGTTGGTGTCGATCTCCGCGTTCAACTCCGACACCTTCGCTCCGAGTTCGGCCTCCTCCTTCGACAGGTCGTCCCGCTCGTTCGTCAGCTTCGCGAGCGTCGCCGACGACGATTCCCTCTGCTCCATGACCTCGAGGTCCTGGTCCTCGAGGTCGCTCTTCCGTTTCTTCAGAGACGCGACCTCGGCCTGTAGGTTCCCGAGCTCCTTCGGGTTAGAGACGCCGCCGGAGAAGAGGCGCTGCTCCTCCTTCGCGATCTTCTGATCGACGAGTTCGATCTCTCCTTCGAGGCGATGTTGCTCGCGTCCTATCTCTTCGTCCTGCTTCTTCGCGATCTCGAGATCGGACTCCAGCTCGGCGAGATGGTCCTGCACCTCTTGCAACCGAGCGGCCTCCGGCAGGGACGCGCGTTGCTCGGTCAAGCGCTTAACGGCGCTGTCCTCGGACTGAAGGTCGAGGAGACGAAGGAGAGCGGACTGTTCGACGTCGGGCATCGCTCGGAGCGTAGCAGGGAGCGATACGAGCCGAGCGCCCCGAGCCATTGATAACGGCGCATTCGAGCGATCCTGCATCGCCGATGGCGGCGTTGCTCGTCGCGTCCGTACTCGCCGGTACGCCTGACTCCTCGCGCCTTGCCCTCGGCGCGCAGTACCGCTCTCGATGCAGACGAACCAACGACTCGGGACACTAGGATGGGTGCATGGAGGGCACCGGTAGGCCCGGTTTCGCCGGGATCGAGGACGTCGGGGCGCGGCTCGAGGGGGCCGGCTACCTGACGGATCGAACGATCTCGACGGTCGTGTATCTGGCCGACAAGCTGATGAAGCCACTCCTCGTCGAGGGGCCCGCCGGCGCGGGCAAGACCGAGCTGGCGAAGACGCTCGCGCTGACCCTCGGCATGCCTCTCGTCCGGCTGCAGTGCTACGAGGGCGTGGACGAGACCAAAACCCTTTACGAGTGGAACTACAAGAAGCAGTTGCTGCGCATCCAGGCCGGCCAGGGCGCGTCGTGGGACGAGCTCAGCGACGACATCTTCTCCGAGCCGTTCCTCCTCGAGCGGCCCGTGCTTCAAGCGATCCGGGCCACCGAGCCGGTCGTGCTTCTGATCGACGAGGTCGACAAGCTCGATCTGGAGGCGGAGGCCCTGCTCCTCGAAGCGCTGGCCGACTGGCAGGTCACGATCCCCGAGATGGGAACGATCAGGGCCCACCAGATCCCCTTCGTGGTGCTGACGTCGAACAACGTGCGCGAGCTCAGCGAGGCCTTGAAACGACGCTGTCTCTACCTGTTCCTCGATTATCCCGATGCCGAGCGCGAGAAAGCGATCGTGCTGGAGCGCGTGCCCGGCATCGAGGAGCAACTCGCCGCGGACGTAGTGCGGATAGTCCGCAACCTGCGGGAGATGGAATTGAAGAAGGCTCCATCTATCGCGGAGACACTGGATTGGGCGCGCACCTTGATCGAGTTGAACGTGGCGAAGATCGACGAGGACGTCGTTCGCAGCACTCTCTCCGTGCTTCTCAAGTTCCAGACCGATCTAGAGAACGCGACAGAGCACCTGAAGCTGGGCGGCGCACCGGCGAGATGATCGATCGCCTTCTCGAACTGACCG
>JBOGXG010000318.1:0-4055 GCA_050694195.1 Actinomycetota bacterium
CGTCCGGCCCGCGCGGCGGATCTCATCGAGCCGTGCCGCCGACCAGTCCGTCCAATCCATTCAGTCGAGCGCCTCGATAGAGGCGCGCAGCACCTCGACGATCCGTTCGATCTCCTCGGACGTGATCGTCAGCGGAGGCATGACGACCACGACGTCACCAAGGGGGCGCAGCAGCACGCCGCGCGCCACGGCCTCGGCACACACACGCCGGCCTCGTCTGTGGCCCGGATGGAGTTCGATCCCGCCCATCAGGCCGACGAGCCGTATCTCCTTGGTCATCGGCAACGGAGCGATCCGTTCCTTCAGCAGACCGCGCAGCTCGTCGGACCGGGCGCGGACGTTGCCGAGCACATCCCGGTCGTGGAGCAGTTGCAGGTGGCGCAGCGCGACCGCGGCGGCCAGCGCGTTGCCGCCGTAGGAATGGCCGTGGTAGAGGGTGTGGGGGCCGAGGTCGTCACCGAGGAACGCCTCGAACACCTTGGCGTTCGCGACCGTGGCGGACATCGGTAGGTATCCCGCGGTGATGCCCTTGCCCAGACACAGGAAGTCGGGGCGAAGACCGGCTTGCTCGCTCGCGAACAAGGTTCCGGTTCTGCCGAAGCCGGTCGCGACCTCGTCGCATACGAGTAGAACGCCGGTTTCGGCGCACGCACCGGCGAGCTCGGCGAATCCGTCCGCGGGACACAGTTTCATCCCGGCCGCACCCTGCACCAACGGTTCGACGACGACCGCGGCGAGTTCGTGCGCGTGCTCGCGAACGAGTTCGGCTGCGATCGGCATGCACCGTGGGTCGCCGAACCCGGGCGCGCGTAGCACCGGGAATCGGAGGGGGTCGAAGATGTCGGTACCGAATCCTCCGCCACCGAGGGAGAGGGACCCGATCGTGTCGCCGTGATAGGCATCGCCGAAAGCGAGATAGCTCGTGCGTCCGGAGAACCCGCGGTTCGTCCAATACTGGAACGCGATCTTGAGAGCCTGTTCGACGGCAGCCGCGCCGTCCGACGCGAACAGGATGTGCGGGTCGTCCACCGGCACCACGTCGGCCAGGGCCTCGGCGAGCTCGACGACGACCGTGTTGCCGTGACCGAGCAGGGTCGAGTGCGCCACCTTGCCGGCCTGATCGACGAGGGCCTCGTCCAGTTCCGGAACGCGGTGACCGAGCGTCGAGACCCACAGCGAGGAGATGGCATCGAGGTATCGCTTGCCGTCGACGTCGATCAGTTCGTGCCCCTCGGCCGATGCAACGATGATGGGCGAGTTGTCCTCATACGCGGCCATCTGAGTGAAGCCGTGCCACACCCGCGCGGCGTCTCGCGCCACCCATTTGTCCATCGTCACGGCGTGACCCTAACGGACGGTTTTCTAGTCGAAATTCGGGCGCCATATCTGCCGTTGCTGCACCAGAACCGATGCACGAGGGAACCCCATGGTCAGGCGGTTGTTATCCTGCATCGAACCTCAGTCACGGCGGCGTGGCCGAGTGGCTTAGGCAAGGGCCTGCAAAGCCCTGTACAGCGGTTCGATTCCGCTCGCCGCCTCGTATGAGTTCTACCTTCACCGGCGGAAGCTCTTTCAGAGCCCGTGTCTACGATCGCATCTGCTCCCTCGAGGAGAAGAAAGGCCTGCTCGGGTGGCGCCGTCAACTGGTCGGTGGCCTGTCCGGAGAGGTCGTCGAGATCGGGGCCGGAACGGGTCTCAACTTCCGCCACTATCCGGCGGACGCGGTCGTGTTCGCCTCCGATCGCGATCCCGTGATGCTCGGACGAGCGATCGGACGCGGGGACGAGGCGGGCGCCTCGGTCCATATCTTCGTCGCCGACGCGCAGGGCCGCATCCCGCTGCGCGACGACTCCGCCGATCAGGTCGTCAGCGGACTGATGCTGTGCTCGGTCCCGAAACAGGGCGTGGTGCTAGCCGAGGTGGCGCGGATCCTTCGCCCCGGCGGGAGGTTCCGGTTCATGGAGCACGTGCGCGATCGGGATGGTTCGTTCCGGGGCCGTTTCCAGGACGCGTTGAATCCGGTGTGGCGGAGGGTCTCGGGGGGCTGCAACTGCAACCGACGAACCGTTGCCGAGGTCGAGCGAGCCGGCTTCGAGATCGACTCCCTCCAGACGTTCAAGCTGGGCCCGCCCCACGTGGCGCCCCATGTGCTCGTGGAGGCGGTCCTTCGGTAAACTCTGGACTCGTTTCACCCGCAACTGGGGGCGTTAGCTCAGCGGGAGAGCGCTTGCTCGACACGCAAGAGGTCACTGGTTCAATCCCAGTACGCCCCACTCACAAAGGCCCTGCTCAGAGGGCCTTTTTCTTTGCACTCGACCCCGAACATATGTTCAAGCGCTCCCGAAATCCCGCAAAAACCCGCAACTCAACTTGGTTTCATCTGAGAGATGGCAATCGGAACCCTGACAATGAAGTCAGCGAGCTCGCTCGGCGGCACGGACGGCGGCTAGCGCGTTCACTAGGCCGAAACCGTAATCATGGTCGAAACCGAGCTCGCCCCGATCGGTGGCCGTACGGGTAAGGAGCTCCTCAATCCTGGCAGGCGTGAGAGTAGGGTTCGCCTCGATCATCAACGCTACGATCCCAGCGACGTGAGGGACAGCCATCGAAGTCCCGCTCCCCGCGGTGTACCAGGCCAGATTGCGGGTGGCGGAGACGTCATCCGGGGCGCCGGGCCGTTCTCCAGCTAGAACCAGGAACGTTTGAGGGATGGAACCGGAAACGCTCTTGGCGCGAGCCGACCACACGGTTCTACCGGGCGCGACTACGTCGACCTCTTCGCCCCGGCTCGAGAAATCCGCGATCCCGCCCGGTTCGCACGTCGTTGAAGTGGAGTTGGACTTGCAGGTTGCCCCGACCGTGATCACCTCTTCCATCGCGGCGGGGTACTGGTTCACGGTGTTGTCCCCGGGGCCCCCGTTGCCCGCTGAGAAAGCGACGCTCACCCCTTTGGCAACCACCTCCCGAAGCATGAGCACGAGCGCGCCAGGCGGATCGGAGAGCGGGGCCGAGAATCCCCATGAATTCGACACGACTCGAATCCCGCCGGGAAAGCGTGGATCGTCCCGGTGATCGAGTATCCAGTCGTAGCAGGCGAGCGCGTTTGACTCGAAGGCTTGGTCTATCAGTGCGTGATTGACGCCGAGTGAGCTCGGAAGCGCTTCGGCGCCGACGATCTTGCAGTTGACGAGCGACGCGCCGGGAGCAACTCCCGACTGATCGACGTTGACTCCCGCCGCCCCGGTGCCGCCGACTATCCCCGCGACATGCGTTCCGTGACCGACCTCGTCGGTTCCGATCGGCTGCTCCGCGGATGTCTGGCTGTATTGCCCGTCGCTGATGTCGTCCATGAACCAGGACGGCTCCATGTTTATGTTGGCGGCCACGTTGCTGAAGTCGGGGTGGCTCGTATCCACTCCGCTGTCGAGGACCGCGACGGTCACGCCTTTGCCCGTGTACCCGGTTCGGAGCGGCGCCTTGCCGGCACGAACGTCATCCACCCTGGTGTCGCTGCGTGCGATGTAGTTGTTGAAGGTGATGGGTGCGTCCTGGTGCACCCGTTCGACATCTGACCATCGGGCGACCTCGATGTACGCGTCGTCGGAGCCAAGGATGGCGACTGAGTCGATCGCCTCGAAGACGGCGGCGTGTGTGACGCCGGCAGCGGCCAAACGCTCGATGTCCCTATCGCCGATCTCGTGGGAAAAAAGGGCGATGGCCCGTGGTGAGGGCCCCTCGAGGGCGCCGGGATCGAGTCGTGGGGGCAAGGAGGTCCCTGCACGAGCGACCGGTCCGAGAATGCCTCCGACCACCAATCCGATGGTCGCGATGATCGCTTTCGTTTGCATAGAGACTCCTTGTGTGGGGCGGTGGGCCGCGTGCTTCCAAGGGTGGGTCGTCCACTCCGGTCCCTAGTACTCCTGCTTGCCCCAGGCGGTAACGAGTCCAATCCCTCTCTTAGTCTCTCGTCCAGCCCCGGGAACAGATGTCCGTAGCGGTCGAGCGGCGTGATTGACGAATGGCCCGGCCGCGACTGGATCTCCTTCGGGTGTGCT
>JBOGXG010000319.1:0-6781 GCA_050694195.1 Actinomycetota bacterium
ACTCATCGGACTGGCGTTCACCATGGGAAGCGTCTCCTTAGGGATCTTCTCAGCCGCCTTCCTTGGTCTCACCATCACAACTGGCCTGTACAACTTCGAGAACGTCCTTTTCCGCCTAGGGCTCGTCCCGACCACAGAAGCGCAGTGGACATTGGCGTCCAACTTCGGCCTTGCTCTCTGCGGGCTTACGCTTCTCGGCGTCGGCCTTGCCTACCGCGCCGGGGCGCGCCATCGGATATGAACCACCCCGCCGCCAACCTGCACGACGTCGTACACCAGAGGGTGCGCCTAGGACTGCTGGCCATACTCGAGGAAGCCGGGCATGCCTCCTTCACCTACCTGAAAGAGGCTCTCAATCTCACCGACGGTAACCTCGCACGCCACCTCCAAGTGCTCGAGGAGGCGGGGATGGTAAAGCTCGAAAGAACCAGCGGGAAGCGCCCGCGTACCGCGGTGAAGATCACCCGTCGGGGAAGACACGGGTACAGGGCCGAGATCGAGGTCCTAAAGGAGTTGGTTCTTGCCGCTGAGGGAGGGGCTCGTGTTCGTCGACCGAAGCCCGCCGCGGAGCGGCCGTAGGCGCGTTGCAGGCGAGTAGGAGTCCAGCCCCCCGCCAGACAGATGAATCGTAGGGAGACTCGCGGGTCATATGCCACTTTCCTGTGACGCAACTCTGACCACTTCTAGTCACCACGTTCTAGGAAGCGATCAGCGTCGCCTCTGTTGCTGCAACTCCGGGGACACTTGCCAGCGCCCGACGGACACATGACTCGTCCGCGGTCCCGGTCGTGAAACCGAGATATCTCCTTCCATCGAGCGAAACCCGGGTCGCGGTCCGAACCTCGATCCCGAAACCGAAACACGCTCCTCGGATGGCCCCCTCATCCCCACCAGAGATACGCACCAAGAAGGGCCGAGGCATGTCCTTGGGCTCAAGGACGCGCTCGCTGTTGCTGAACAGTGCCGGTGCCCAACTTCCGCCGCTCGCGAGGGTCACGAGATCACCAAGAACCGCGCCTGCGGTCTGCCGCCCCCCGGCCCCCGGTCCCGCGAGGCTGAGTCGCCCGGCGAGATCGCAGTCAAGGGACACCAAGTTCTCGGTCCCTCGGACGGACGCCAGCGGGTGTTCCAGCGGAACCGCGGTCGGCTCCACCCGCAACTCGATACCCCGGGCCGTCCTCTCTGCGCTTCCGACGAGACGGATCGTGAAACCCAGTTCGCGGGCAACAGCGAGATCTGCGTGCGTAAGACCTTCGATCCCCCTTGTGAAGACGGCGTCGTAGCGGAAGGGAACGTCGAACCCCAACGACGCAAGGATGGCGACCTTGCGCGCGGCGTCGCGTCCGGAGAGATCGTCGCTCGGGTCTGATTCGGCGCAACCCATCCCCTGTGCTCGAGTCACGGCCTCCTCCATGGTCAACCCCTCGGCGAGCAGATCGAGGATGAGGTTGCTGGTGCCGTTGAATATCCCGAGGAACGAACGCAGTCGGTCGCCGGCGAGAGCCTCCGTCACGGTGCGCACGATCGGCACCGCTCCACCCACCGCCGCTTCGAATCGGAGCTCGACCCCGCATCGTCTGGCAACGTCGAGGAGCTGGCTCCCCCGCTGCGCGATCAGTTCCTTGTTGGCGGTAACGACAGACTTGCCCTCGGCTATGGCCTGCCTGATCAAGCCGAGGGCAGGCTCGACGCCGCCGATCAGTTCGATAACGATGTCGATCGTGGGATCCTTCACGATCCCCAGGGATCCGGTCGTTAGAACGCCTTTGGGCAGCGTGACCGATCGCTCTTTGTCCGGGTGAAGGACGGCGACCTTGGCCAACCGGAAGAGCGGATCCCATGCACCCTCTCGGGCCAAGAGCTCACGGGCGACCTCCGATCCGACCGCGCCGCAGCCCAACAGTCCGATGTTGAGTGGGCGTTCGTTCGCAACGGCTCGGTTCCACCTCGAGGGAACCCACCGTCGATCGTTGAGGACCGTCGCCATCGCCGCAACCTCCTTCCGTATGTCCCGAGGAGGCCGCAACGGCCACTCATCTTCCCCGAGCTTCCAAACTGCCGGGCCAGAGTTGGCACCTTGCCGTGTGGCAGGTTGCCGGGGTGTCGACGGGCTGGTTCCCTCTACCCCTCTTGATGAGTAGCGTCTTTCTATCCGAACTGAGGGACGGCGGTCAAACGAATGACGACAAGTGATCAGTCGCGCAGCTCTAGGGTTGAAGCTCGGCCTTCATCAATCGCAACCGGACGCGTAGCTCCTTCTCCGCGGCCTCGATCTGGGGAGTGATCCTCGTGATGCCGATGATCCCGTGGGCTCCACTGTCGTCGGCGTTGACCCCTCCCGTCACCAGTACGCCAACGGCCCGGCCGTCGTCGCTGATCACCCCACTACCCGAATCGCCGAAGATGGCAGCTCCGTAGGCGAAGGCCTCATCGGGGTCCTGCAGCCCGAAGGCGATCTCGGTGCGGGCCGGCAATGTGTAGGTGCCGGTCGCCGACTCGTACCCCAATACGTTGCCGTTGCCGAAGTGGTGCAGGATCACCGTCTCGGACGTGATGTCGTCGTTGATCCCCGTCGGCCCTCCGAAGTAGCACATCTCGGCCGATGTCTCGATCCCCTTGGCAACCCGGACAAGAGCGAAGTCCATCGGACCGGCCTGAGTGGCATAGGCGAACTCGCCCACCTCTTTCCCATCCACATCCAACACCTTCGGTCCCCGTCCGAGGCGCCAGGTCTTCTCTTCATCGGGTCCCACGGCGCAATGGCCCGCGGTGCCGATGTAACGCCGGCGATCCGACCCGCGGAAGAGGAAGTTGTAGGAACAGAGGCCGCCCTCCTCGGTGATGAGAATGCCACCTGGACGGACGCCCGGACACGGCACACTGCCGAAAGGCAGCGGAGTGGCCGATCCCTTCATCCGAACGAAGCGGCAGCCGGACCGACCGCTTCCCGAAGACCGGCTCTCGGCGCCCCATCCTGTGTCGGTCATGACGGCACCGGCGAATACCACCGCCATGACGGCCATGAGCGCCGCACGACGCCAACTGTTGGAACCGCTCATCGCACCTCTCCTGTCATCGGACCCTTTCCCCTAGTCACGTGAGATGGGCCGGTAGGTAACGGTCAGCCCTAGATGCATGTCCGTCGGCTACCGAGAGGAGTCCTGCCCCAAGGATGATCGTGGCGAAGGTCTGGCGAGCCTATGGCGACTCCTCGCGACCGATCGGCGGCTTACTTGGGATGTGGGCAGTGGCGGAGGTCATGTGACGAGGGCGGCCGCGGTGGTCGTGGGTTCCGCCGCGTCTATCTCGCTTGTCCTCAGTCCCGCCAACGCCACTCACTCGGGCTTCGTCGACAAGACGGGTCGAGGGTCGATCGAGATCGTCTCCGTGGATAGTGACGAGTCGCAGCAGCCGGGAGACAGCGGATATGTGTGCGATAGTCTCTTCGGTAGCAAGTGGGACGGGGCAACTATGAGCGACAACGCCCGCTACGTTGCATTCACCAGCGACGCGGCCCTATCGCCACAGGACGACAACCGGATCCTTACCGACGTGTACGTCCGCGACCGCAAGAAGGGAACGACAACTCTGGAATCGGTGACGCGGGTAGGCCTTCCTCCCGAGATCCCAGAGATCGAGCGACCGGACGGCGCGTGCGTCGCATGGTCCTTCAACCCGACCATCAGTGGCAACGGGAGGTATCTCGCCTTCACAAGCTACGCGGCTCTGACGGGCGAAGACGAGGCAAAGGATCCACTCACGAACCTCCCGTACCTCAAGGTGTACGTGCGAGACCTGAACACGAACAGGACGGAACTGATCTCCAAGGGCCCGGATGGGAAGACGTCGCTGGGAGACTCCGGGATGACGGGCGTCTCCCTGAGTCGCGACGGAAGCGTAGCGGCTTTCATCAGCGAGGCGACCGACCTCGTGGAGGGGCAGAGCACAGAGTGTGGGGTCTCGACGGGGGCGAACAGTCCCTGCCGGCAGGCCTACGCGTTCGATCGGAAAACCGGGGAGATGTCACTCGTGTCGGCCTCGCTAGACGGGGCCTTGGCAAACAACGGCGTCTTCGGAGCGGAGGTCAGCGGAAACGGACACTTCGTGATGTTCGACACTCCGGCCGACAACGTCACGCCGAACGACGACAACATCTGTGCGCGCTTGGCTAACATCTACGGCCTGAACTGTCCCGACGTCTTCCTCCGCGACCTCCACAAGGATGAAACGGAGTTGATCTCCGTCGGACTCGACGACACTTCCGCGAACGAGGCCTCCTTCCGGGAGGCCGGCGCCGACGCCAACACCAACCGGAACTTCATCAGCTCGAACGGCCGCTACGTCTTGTTCAACAGCTCGGCATCCGACCTTGTTCCTGCCGGCGGGGGAGGAGTATTCGTTCGGGATCGCAAGACGCGGCGGACGGAGCGCGTCAACGTGAACAGTGACGGCTCTCAGGTCGGCGCCTCGTACGAGTCGATGACGGAGGACGGTAGGTACGTGATGCAGTATGCCGATTCTTGCTTCCTCCTCCAATGTTTGGCGGACCCTCACACAGTGGGTGGGACCCTCGTTCACGACCGGTTGACAGGCCAGACGGATCTGGTGAAGTTGAACACCGACGGAACTGAGGCGGTCAATCGGACCGAGGACGTCCACCCATCGACGACGATAGGCAGCGACGGACGCTACTTCCTCTGGACGACGACGGCAACGTCCTACGTACGGAGCGACGCAAACGGCGAAGACCACGACGTCTTCCTCCGCGATCTGGGGATCCCACGACTGGGCTCGCTGCCCGACGACATGAAGGGCTATGCCCGGATCACCGTGCCCGGCGACGCCCGTTTCTCTCGCACGGGGATCCTGGAGCTCGGGGCAGGAGATGACATCTACCGCGGATTTCTGTCCGGCCGTCTCATCTATCGCCCGGACCGTAACGATCTCTTCGTCCGGATGGACGTGGATGGTGAAGCCTCCATCTGGCGCGGTTCCGTTATCGGCGCCCGCTTCAAGGTCGGGGGTGTCGGCTACGAGGTACGCGCCGTGACCTCCGCCCTCGCCCGGGTCGGGCTCTTCCGCTGCGACCTGCTGTGCCGAGAGGTCGCGATCCTCGACGGCGGCTACGGCACGACCGGGATGTCCATGGTCGCAACCATCCCTCTGGCCGCGATAGGTCTTGAGGACGGTGGAGTCATCGAAGATGCCCATCTGTTCGGCGGCATCGGCAACGATCCAACGCATCTCGAGACGATCAAGTCCCTCGTGGGAACAGGTACATAACGGGTGCGCTGGCGTCGCTATCTCGGTCTCCTGGGCGCGGCTGCATCGGCCGTTTCGTTGGGTGCCGCCCCCTCCCCCGTCGCGGGGCAGGAGCTTCCCGAGCAACGTTTTGCCGTTCAACGCCTGGACATCGATTTCCGGGGCATGAGCTCCGACGGGTCCGATCGGACCTGGGCAGGTTCCTCGTCGATCAGTGGTTCGGGCCGATTCGTAGCCTTCGATCACTCTGCGAACGGTCTCTCCGCCAACGACCAAAACCTCGCATCGGATGTTTACGTAAGAGACACGGCTAGAGGCCGCACCGAACTAGTGTCGAAAGGCATCGGCGGTGTCCCGGCACTTGGTACTCCGCCCGCGCTACCGCCCGGTGGCCCGGCCGGCACAAATACTGTCCCCCCACACACATGGTTGTCGTTGGATCCTTCGATCAGCACAGATGGAAGGTTCGTAGCGTTCGCAAGCACCGCGACAAACCTCGTCGTGGGGCATACCGATCTCCGGTCCGACATCTTCGTTTACGACCGTGGCTCCGGACGCATGGAGCTGATAACGACGACTCCAGGGGGAACTCCACAAAACGGCATCCAAGGCGCGTTCCTTCCGGCTATCAGCGGGAACGGCCGCTTTGTCTCATACACGAGCGATGCGACGAACATCGTAACGGACGACGGCAACGCAGCCCCCGACGTTTTCCTTCACGACCGCCGCACCGGCAAGACGAGGAGGGTATCTGTTTCATCGCTGCAAGGCGAGAGTCATCCATGCACTGGAGTGCTCATCTGTCAGGAACGTTCCTCGTGGCCTGCGTCCTCCTTAGCATCGGGAGGCCGCTACGTTCTCTTCGACAGCAAAGCGCCGGATCTGGTGGCGAATGACACCAACCTCGAAATGGACGTGTTCCTACGAGACACTAAGAAAGGCTTAACGAAGCGCGTTTCGATCTCTTCGACCGGTGAACAAGCGGAATCACTCGGAAGCGACACGCCCTGTCCGAAGGAGGGAAGTTCGCTCGGGGGCCCAGAAGATAGTAATCCAGCGGGCCGAACGATCACCGACGATGGGCGCCTGATCGCTTTCGTATCGAGCGCCGGAAACCTTGTCCCAAACGATTCTAATAGCGATAGGGTGCCGGTGGGCTGTGCTCATTTCGGCACCGACATCTTCGTGCACGACACGCGTACCGGTCGAACCGACAGGGTCTCTGTAGAACCCTGGGGCGGAGAGATCAACCGCCTCGCTCCCATCGCTGACGGAGGACACGCCGGCACGCCTTCGATCAGCGGTGATGGGAGCCATGTCGCTTTCATGGACGTATGCACAACGTGTGATGACTACGCGCCGTCCGCCTACTGGCGGCCCGATGGGGCCTACACCCATCTGGCAGTCGTCGATCTAAACGATGGGAGCGTCGCCGTCGCCGCCGGGCCGCCCGCGCCCGACACGGTGCGATTCGACGTGTGGGAGACGCTGCCGGACTTGAGCTCCGATGGGCGCTACG
>JBOGXG010000320.1:0-16559 GCA_050694195.1 Actinomycetota bacterium
CCGAGTCCCTCTCCGAGGATCCCTGCACCCACTCGCTGGGAGCAAAAGCCTTAGGAGGCCGGCGTTCGAGGGCGACGCCGGCCTCGCCGCCGGGATCCTCCTGACCGCGCGGCGGCGCGGTCCTTTCTTCGCGGACGGTATCGGTGTCCTCGGAGGCGGAGCATGCCGCGCCGACGATCACCAAGATGACGAGCAACGCTCTCGCCGAACGCGTACGACCTCCGGTGTTATCGATCATCTCGGCCCCGTACATACCCACTCGAGCATGATGTACCGAACTCAGAGCACGGCGACGATCCGCGATCGGATCGCGATCGTTAGTCGGAAGCGAAATCGAGCAGCGGAGAAGGTGGCGGAACCGCGGCAGGCAATGGCAACGGTGGAGGCGGGGGTGGCGGAGGAGGCGGAGGAGTTGCACCGACCGGCTGCATGACACCGACCAGCCATGGGATCTCGTTGGCCATCGTCGGGGCGCTCCTGTAGAAGCCCTGAACGAAGTCACAACCCAGAAGGGCGAGCATGTCCGATACCTCTTTCGTCTCGACCCCTTCACCCACGACCTCGACGCCGAGGTTATGAGACAGGTCGATGACGGAACGGACGATGAACAGGTCGTTCTCGTCGACGGCCATGTGCTGGATGAACGACCTATCGATCTTGATCGCCGAGATCGGCAGCTTCTTCAAGGATGAGAGCGACGAATAGCCGATGCCGAAGTCATCCACCGCGAGCCGGACACCCAGAGCGTGAAGTTCGTTCAAGACGATAGCTGCCCGCTCCGGATCCGACATGATGCTGCTCTCGGTGATCTCCAATTCCAAGCGGCTCGGATCGATCTCCCACTTGTCGAGCAACTCCCGCACTTCGCCTGAGAGCTCTGGATCCAAGAGGTTACGCACGGAGAGGTTCACAGACACGTTCAGGTTCAGGCCCTCACGATCCCATTCCGCACATTGCTTGATGGCGGCGTTGATGACGTAACGCGTCAGGGGCTGGATCAGACCGCCACGTTCGGCGATCGGGATGAACTCGCCGGGCGCCAGGATCCCTCTATCTGGATGCTGCCATCTGACGAGTGCCTCGACACCTCTGACGGAACCGTCTGCGAGGGAGACCTGGGGTTGGTACATGAGCAGCAACTCGCTGCGCTCGATCGCGTTACGGAGGTCCCCGCTGAGGCTGAGTCGATACGGGCTGTGGTGATCGTTCTCGGACGCGTACGTCTCCTGCCCGGTACCCGTGTTCTTCGCGACGTACATAGCGACGTCCGCGCGCTGCAACAGCGTGTTGATGTCCTTGCCATGCCGTGGGTAGACGGCGATGCCGATGCTTGCGTCGACGTCGAGGGCGAGGCCCTGTACGTAGAAGGGTCGCTCGAGAGAGTTCCTGATCTTCGCGGCGATACGGACGACCGCTGCGGGGTCGGTTATGTGAGGTAACAGGATCGCGAACTCATCGCCTCCCAGACGGGAGACCGTGTCGCTCTCTCGCAGCAGCGGCTCGAGCCGGCCACCGATCTGCTGGAGTACGAGATCACCGTGATGGTGACCGAGAGTGTCATTGATCTCCTTGAAGCGGTCCAGGTCCATGATCATCACCGCGAAGTTCCACTGCTCTCGTTTCGCGGTGAGCAGCGCCTGGTTCGCGCGCTCGAGGAAGAGGCTTCGGTTGGGAAGATCGGTGAGCGAGTCGTGGAGGGCCAGATACTCGTTCTCCTTGGCCTGCCGCTGCAGTTTGGCGGATGCCTTAGCGACCAGACGGAACAGGACCGCGTAGAACAATGTGAATCCGCACAACAAGATCAGGTAGAGCTGGTAGTTGTCTTGCCCGACCACCTCGGCGATCGGGTTGAAGGGCAAGAGGATCTGGATAAATCCCCCCGGTTGGCCGCCCACGTCGAAGGGCACCAGTACGTTCAGCCACTGCGCCTCGCTCTTCTTCTTCGTGGATTCGAGAGGCTCTTCGACAACGACCACTCGACCGGCCACGACCTGATCGATCTGAGGGTCGGTGGGCCGAGGCTCGTCGACGCCCTCGAGACCGTTCGAATAGAGCTCGCGTCCGAACGTGTTGTAGATCTTGATGCCGGAAACCATCTCGTCGAGAGGAGGCCTCGACAGAAGGCCGTTGAGTTTGCTCGCCGCGCCTTTGGAGAGATCGGAGTTCAGGGACTCGTCCTCGAGGAAGGGTTGGAGTCGCAGCGCCGTGAGCATGACTGCCTGCTCGCGGATGATCGAGGTCGTGCGCTTCCTGACGATGCCGTCGAGGCTCCGCCCAAGGATGATGGTCGACAAGATGACCGGGATAACGCTGATGACCCCGAACTTCGCCAGCAGGCTGAGTCCGGGACTCGATGCTCGTCGCAAAGCTCTGCTCCTGGCGTCGGGTCCACTTCGTCGCTTTCACAACTGAAGTCGGTAGTTGAAGGCTGGCACTTAAGGTTCAGCACGTGGAAAGGAGACAGGTTTGAATCACACGATTGTGATTCATACGCCCTGATGAAGGCCGGTCGCGGCGAGGGACCGAGGCACACTTGATCCGTCAGATCGCCCGCGGATTCAAGCGCCGGTGCCCCCGCTGCGGCGAGGGAAAAGCGTTCGATTCCTATTTCAGATTGAGGACCCACTGTCCGGTTTGCCGGTACCCGTTCGAGCGCGAGGAGGGGTACTGGACAGGAGCCATGATCGTCAACATCGCGGCCTGTGAGATCTGGTTCTTCGTCCTCTTGGTGGGGGTCCTGATCGCGACCGCGCCGGATGTGGACTGGGGCACCGTGCTGATCGTCGCCCTGGTTACGAACGGCCTCCTCCCGATCGTTTTCTATCCCTTCTCGAAGACGATCTGGATGGCGCTCGATCTCCACTTCCATCCCGCCGGGGTAGACGAGCGATAAGTGCTGTGCTCCTCTAGGGGGGCATGGGGAAGAGAACGAAGATCAGGGGATGGCGCAAGATCGCGGCCGCCGCGTGGGGCGGCCCGAACGATCCCCAGATCTACGGTGATCTCGAGATCGATGCCACAGCCCTCCTCGCCTTCATAGACGAAGCCCGAGCATCCACGGGGGTCCCTCTCACCGTGACGACGATGGTCGGTAAGGCTCTCGCGAAAGCGCTTGCCGACCACCCTTCCCTCAACGTGCGGATGTACAGGGGAGATTTCATCGAGCGCGACACGGTCGACATCTTCTTCATCGTCTCGGCGGAGGCGGGGGCCGAGCTCTCGGGGGTCAAGGTGGCGCGGACCGATCGGAAGGCGGCGGTCGACATCGCTCGTGAGCTGGGGGACAGGGCCCAGGCCATCCGGTCTGGTTCCGACAAGGAACTAGGCAAGACGAAGAAGGTGATCGGCTCCACCCCTCGCCGCTTGCTGAAGGCTTCCATCCGGTTCTCGGCGTGGCTGACCTCCGACCGCGACAAGGAACTCAAGAAGTACGGCCTGCCTCGGCAGGCTTTCGGGAGTGCGATCGTCTCGTCGGTGGGGATGTTCGGGATCCAGCATGCCTACGCTCCCCTGGCGAGCTACTACCGGATCCCGTTCCTCGTCCTGGTCGGCGAAGTGGCGCAGAAGCCGACGGTCGTGGACGGCCGGATCGAAGCTCGGCCGATCCTCACGCTCAGCGCGACCCTGGATCACAGGTACATCGATGGCTATCACGCCGCCCTTCTCGCGAGTAGCACTCGGGAATACCTAGAGGATCCGAAGAGGTTCGAACCCGCCCTGCGGTGAGCCGCTCGCTACGCGCGACCGTGGACCTCGGGGTGCTCCTCCCGGATCCCCAGAGCACCATCGAGGGATCCCAGGAAGGCATCGAGCAGGTCTGGGTCGAACTGCGTACCGCGATATTCCTTCATCGTGTCCACGGCCTTCCCTATCGGATAGGCCTTCTTGTAGACGCGGTCGGTGGTCAGAGCGTCGAAGACATCGGCTATGGCCGCGATGCGACCCTCCTCGGGGATCACCGATCCCGCCGATCCCTGCGGATAGCCGCTTCCGTCAAACCACTCATGATGTGTGAGCGCGATAGCCGCGGCGACCTCTAGGAAAGGAGATCTCGACCCCGACAGGATCTGATGCCCGATCTCTGCATGCTTCTGCATCGTCAGACGTTCTTCCGGCGTGAGCGCACCGGGCTTCATGAGGATCGCATCGGGAACGCCGATCTTGCCGACATCGTGCATGATGCTCGCCACGCGGATGAGATCCGCCTGCTCCTCATCCGCACCCGAGCGGGACGCCAGGAGCGCGCAGTAACGGCTCATGCGCGCGATGTGATGCGGCGTTTCGTCGTCCTTGAACTCGGCGGCGATCGAAAGCTTCTCGACGGTTTCCTCGCGCGACGCGCGGAGATCCTCCTTGGCCCGTTCGAGTTCCGCGATCGCGGTCCATAACTCCTCGGTCCGGGTGCGAACCATCTCTTCTAAACGCTGTTGCCCCTCATCTCCCCCGGGGTTAGGAGGCTTTGAAACCGGTACCAAATCGAAACCTTTCTCGCCGCCGAGTGACCCGCCCAAGGCGCATCGCGCGTTGATGCGAAGGATCAGGAAACGTCGACCGGGGACGTGCCCGAGGCATCCGCCCCGCCGAACGCGAGATCGAGGTTAGTAGGAGGAGGTGGAGCCAAGAGACCCCGCTCGGCGAAACGATGCGCGAATCGAGCAGTCTGGTCGCGCCCGCGCGACGACGCCCACGCTCCTTGTGCACAGAGTAGAGAACCCGCGTAGACCTTTGCCACGCTGAGTGCTATGGAGCGTGCTGCGGCCTGAGCGCTGTTCTCGTCGACGGTGGCGGCCGCGATACGACCCTTGAGCGAGTCGAGCGATCCAAGGACCTCGGAGGCCGCGCCCTGCACCGCGGGATCCGAAGACACCTCCGAGACGATCCTGGACGCATCGTCCAGCAAGGCGCCGAGCGCGCCCGAACGCCCCTCCGCGCGCAGGAGATCCAGAGCGAGCACGTTCGTTGTCCCCTCCCATATAGGCAAGACGTGGGCATTGCGCACCAGGGCGGGGAGACCGGAGTCCTCGCAGTAGCCCACACCCCCCAAGGCCTCCATCGCTTCGGCGGCGTCGGCCACAGCCCAGCGCGCGGTCGCGAGTTTCGTCACGGGGGTGAGCCCCCTGACCACGGCCTCCTCGTGTTGACCGGCCGAACCATGCTCCACCTTGCCGATCAACTGTGCACAGCGAAGGACGAGGGCCAGTGCCGCAGCATGATCGGTGGCGAGCTCTCCGAGCGTGACGCGATGAGCGGGATGCTGTTCGAGCCGTTTCCCAAATACCTCCCGCACGCTCGCGTAACCGCGGGCCCATCCGAGTCCGCGGGCGATCGCCGCGGAGGCGGCTATGGAGTTGTGCAGGCGCGTCAGGTTCAACATGGTCGAGATCCTGCGCAGCCCTCCGCCGTCCATGACCTCGCCGACGGGAAAGGCGAGTGCGCCGTCCAGCTCGAGCTCGGCGGTGGGCAGCGAGCGCGTCCCCAGCTTGTCCTTAAGACGACGGACGAAGATCCGGTTGGAGGTTCCATCGTCGAGTTGCCTGTGCACGCGGAAGAGCGCCAGACCCCGGGATCCGGCCGGCCCGCCTTCGGGACGAGCCAGCGTCAACGCCATATCCGACGTCGTCGCGCTGGTGAACCACTTCGTTCCGTAGAGCCGCCAGCCGCCGTCCTCGTGACGAGCGATCGTTCCCGTCCGGCCCACATCAGAGCCCCCTGCCGTCTCGGTCATCCACTGACCGCTGCTCCAGGCAACCGCGGGATCACGGGAGACGAGGCGTTCGACGACCTCAAGGTCTTCTGGACCTCCATAGAGAAGAAGGGTCCTGGCGGCCGCGTCGGTCATAGCGATCGGACAGGAGTAGAGCGCGGACGAGGGTCCCCACATGTGGATGAGAGCCGCCCACACGATGCGCGCCTTCTCACCGTAGGGACCGGCCTCGTAAGGCAAGGAGACGACGCCGCGTCTCACCCCTTCCCGTCCTAGCTCCACATACGCGGAGGAAACGCGGATCTCATCGACGCGTTCGCCCCACGTCGAGTAATGCACGAGCTCGGGTGGCTCGTTCTCTGCGCGCAGTGCAGCCTCCAGGGTCTCCGGTGCCGTCGACCAGCGACCCACATCGGCGAGTTCGGTTTGAGCTGCCGCGAAGAGAACGCCTCCGAGGTGCCACTCGAGACCCTCGCGCAAGATGGGATCGTCACTCCACGCGTCCGGCAACTTCGGTGGTTCTTGAAGGAAGGGCGTCATTTCCTACAGCTTATGCTGACCCCGATGTCAGCCATAGCCGTCAAGGATCTGAAGAAATCGTACGGAGCGGTGCAGGCGCTACGCGGCATCGATCTCACGGTCGGCGAGGGCGAAGTGTTCGCTCTCCTCGGACCCAACGGGGCAGGCAAGACGACCACCGTCGAGATCCTGGAAGGGTATCGGGACCGCGACGCCGGTGAAGTGTCGGTTCTGGGTTTCGATCCCGCCCGCAACGAGAGGGCCTATCGCGAGAGGATCGGAATCGTCTTGCAGGAGACGGGGGTCGAGCCCTTCCTAACCGTGGCGGAGGTCATCGAACTGTTCAGCGGCTATTACCCGCATCCTCGTCGGGTGGACGAAGTGATAGAGATCGTCGGCCTGCAAGAGAAGCGCGATACCCGGGTGAAGAGACTGTCCGGCGGTCAGCAGCGGCGGCTGGATGTTGCGGTCGGCCTCGCCGGGGACCCCGACCTGCTGTTCCTCGATGAACCAACTACCGGATTCGATCCAACGGCCCGGCGCAACGCCTGGACGATGATCAAGAACCTCACGGATCTCGGCAAGACGGTTTTCCTCACCACGCACTACATGGACGAGGCCCAACATCTTGCCGGTCGGGTCGCCATCATCGTCGACGGCAAGATAGTCGTTGAGGGTCCACCGTCGGACCTGATCCATACCGATTCGCTAACCACCCGGATCCATTTCGCGGTTCCATCGGAGGCACCGCCGTTGCCGAGGGAACTCGAGCATC
Organism: Actinomycetota bacterium; assembly: GCA_050694195.1. Lineage (GTDB taxonomy): Bacteria > Actinomycetota > CADDZG01 > CADDZG01 > WHSQ01 > JBOGXG01. Next base: position 6,999 of record JBOGXG010000320.1, read on the forward strand.
CCGGCCCGAACGACGCCGGGGTGGTGGAACTCCAATCCACCGAGCTCGCTCGCGATCTGCATGTCTTGACGGGATGGGCTCTCGAGCAGCGCGTGCCATTGGAGGGCCTAACCGTCTCGCGTCCCACGCTCGAGGACGTGTACCTCGAGATCACGGCAAAGGCGGCGGCCGACGGGGAGGCTCGATGAGCACGGTCGCCTTAACCTTTCGGCAGCTGAACTTCGAGAATCGCATCTTCTGGCGGAACCCGGCGGCCGCTTTCTTCACCTTCGTGTTCCCGCTGATGTTCCTCTTCATCTTCACATCTGTCTTCGGGAACGACCCGATCGAACTCACCAGTGGCGAAACGATCCAGAGCTCGACGTACTACGTAGGCACCATCGCCGCGTTCTCGCTGATCACCGCGTGTTACACGAACGTCGCGATGGGCCTCTCGTTCGCTCGCGATCAAGGGGTGCTGAAACGCGTGAAGGGTGCCCCCCTCCCCGCCCCGGCCTATCTGATCGGGCGCATCGCTCACGCGATCCTGATAGCGGTACTTCTAGTCGCCATCGTGACGGTGTTCGGCGCGCTCTTCTACGACATCGAGGTTCCTACGAATACGCTGCCCGGTCTCGTTGCCACCCTGGCCATCGGTTCGGCTTCATTCGCCGCCCTGGCTTTCGCTATCACGGCAGTCATCCCGAACGCGGAAGCCGCGCCGGCGATCGTCAACTTCTCGATACTCCCGCTGCTGTTCCTCTCGGGTGTCTTCTTCCCGGTTCCCGATTGGATGGCGACCTTCTCGAGCTTCTTCCCCGTGAAGCCGTTGCTCGATGCGGTGGCGGACGCCTTCAATCCGCTCACCACCGGCGCCGGCTTCGCCTGGGCGGATCTCGGGGTGGTGGCGCTCTGGGGCGTGGCCGGCGTCGCACTCGCGATCCGCTTCTTCTCCTGGGAACCCCGTCGTTGATGTCGCTTTGAACGACGTCACGGACACGCTGCCGGTCGGGCCTCGCATACAGGGCGACGGGATCGTCTTCCGGTTCCGCGATCCCGATCGGGACCTCGCGGACGTGCGCCTCTTCCAGGAGATCCGACGACCGAGGATCGGGCCGGACTTCACCTACGACGGAAGCGCCGGCCTGTGGGAGACGAGGTTACCCGTCCCGAACGCCGACAGGCTCGAGTACATGATCCAAGTGACACATCCCGACGGCGGAACGGAGATGATCACCGATCCCTACAACGACAAGGTGGCCCCGGGGCCCTTCGGCGACAAGTCGGTGTTCGAGCTTCCCGGGTATATCCCACCCGCATGGATGTCGAAGGAGGCTTCCGAGGCAGGATCGATCGACAAGCTCGAGGTCAAGAGCCGGCCGCTGCGCGCCAGGCTGCCCGTCCTCCTATGGTCGCCCCCCGGCTCGGGCCCCTCGGACGAACTTCCTTTACTCATCGCGCACGACGGCCCCGAATACGCCGAGCTGTCGATGCTCACCCGGTTCCTCGACGTGATGACGAACGAGAACAGGATCCCGTCGATGAGGGCCGCGCTCGTAGGACCCTCCGATCGGGACAACAGCTATTCGGCTTCTGCCGCGTACTCGCGTTCGCTCGCACACGAGATCGTCCCACAGCTCCTCGCGATCGCGCCCACGCCGCATGGACGGAGGATGCGCATGGGCATGGCAGCGAGCCTCGGCGCTCTGGCCATGCTTCACGCACATCGGCGAAGTCCGGCAACCTTCGGTTCGCTGTTCCTTCAGTCGGGCAGCTACTTCCGGCAGCGTTGGGACAAACAGGAATCGGGCTTCCCGAGATTCCGGCGGATCTCGCGTTTCGTGGGCGAGGTCCTGACCTCCGAGGGATGGTCGCATCCGATAACCGCCACCCTCACGTGTGGCACCGTGGAGGAGAACCTCGCAAACAACCGAGCGACGTATGCAGCTCTCGAACGTCAAGGCTACGAGACGAAACTCGTGGCGAACAGGGACGGACATAACTGGGTCGCCTGGCGGGATACGTTCGACCCACACCTCGTCGACCTAATAGCCGGGATGTGGGGATGAGACGCGACTTCTATTCCGTTTACTCACCTGCCGTCAACGGCAGCGGGATGGTCATCGCGTACGGTCACTTCGGCAAACCGTTGATCGTCTTTCCCTCGGAACAAGGAGCGGCCCACGATTACGAAAACAACGGGATGATCGATGCCATCTCTCATCTCATAGAGGAGGGGCGGGTCAAGGTGTATTGCGTGGATTCCTTCGACCGAGGAACCTGGAACGATGAATCGATCCCCTTGGAGGAGCGCGCCGGAAAGCACGGGCTATACGAGGATTGGATCGTGAATCAGGTGACGCCCGCGATCCATGCGGACTGCGGCGGTTTCGTGGAGGCGATCGTCACGGGATGCAGCTTCGGTGCCTACCACGCCGCCAATCTCTGCTTGAAGCGAGCCGACCTTTTCCCTCTCGCGATATGTCAGAGCGGCGTCTACGACATCTCGAACCTTGGGTGGGGCGAACAGGGAGATGCCGTCTATTTCAATAATCCGGCGAGCTACGTGCGCCACATGGACGGCGACCACCTCGAATGGATCAGGGGTCGGGTGAGCATCCTTCTCGTCGCCGGACAAGGGCAATGGGAGGACACGACGGGTGCGCTCGACAGCACCCGGAACTTCGCGAGCATCCTCGGCGAGAAAGGCATCCGGCATGAGATGGATCTGTGGGGGCATGACGTTCCACATGACTGGCCTTCGTGGCGCCGGCAGATCGCCCACCACCTGCCACGCTTCGTTTAGGACGGTGCGAGGGAGAGGTAACGATGGCTAAGAACCACCTGATCGGGCTCCTCCTCGGGACCGAGGAGGATTGGCCTTCGGCATTCGAGGCGTTCGTGCGCCGCCTGGACGCGCGCGTCGATCACGGCGGCGGAACACATACCTTTTCGACGGAGAGGGTCACGAACGAGCCGTTCGACCTCAGGATGGTTCCTCGTCACTCGCTGGTGATCGATCGGCTCGCCCACTGGTACTCGCTGTCGCGGGAGTGGTTGAAGAAGGTCGCGTTGATGGACGACGTCTACCTCCTCAACAACCCATTCACGTTCCAGGCTATGGAGAAGCATGCCGCTTACTGCGCCATGATCCGTCTGGGGTTGAAGGTTCCCGAGACGTGGATGATCCCCCACAAGGTCCCACCGGAGAACCCTCGCTTCCCCTATACGTCACGCAAGTACAACCAACCGTTCGATCTGAAGGAGATCGCCGAGAAGATCGGCTACCCGCTCTTCATGAAGCCTTTCGACGGGGGGGCGTGGGTCGGCGTGACGAGGATCGCGAACCCTGAGGATCTGATGGCGCGCTACGACGAGTCGGGGGCGCGCCTCATGCACCTGCAGAAGTCGGTAGAGGATTTCGACGTCTTCGCACGTAGCCTCTCCATCGGAGCCGAGACCCTGGTCATCAAGTTCGACCCCGACCGCCCCATGCACGACCGTTATCGGGTCTCCCACGATTTCCTGGACGCGGACGCCGGCTCCGAGATCGTCGCGATCGGAAAGCTCATCAACGCATTCTTCCGGTGGGAGTTCAACTCATGCGAAACGTTGGTCAAGGACGGAGAGATCTTCCCGATCGACTACGCGAACGCAGCCCCAGACCTGGCGCTCACCAGCCTCCACTACTACTTCCCGTGGGCCATCAAAACCCTCGTCAAGTGGTCGATGTTCTGTTGCGTGACCGGGCGGAAGATGCGCGTGAACCAGGATACTTACCGCTATTACGAGATCGGTGACCGCGACGATCTACCGTACGAGAAGAAGATCGAAGAGTATCGCCGCATGGCGGAGGATTACTTCGAGGTCGAGCATTACACGGAGTTCTGCGACACGCACCTCAAAGGGATCGATGAGGCGATGATCGAGTACATCGATAGCCGGGAGTTCGACGACGTCCTCGTGGAGACGGTGAAGTCAACGTTCCCGGCACATGAGCACGACGAGTTCATCGCGCACTATCGGGGATTGCTGGGCTCCTGGGTGGCCGATCAAGGCTAGCGTTCGGAAGTCCAAGTTTGCGTCCGGTGCCTTCTACCCCGGAAGCGCTATCCCTCCCGGATCAGTACTCGATGTCCGAAAGCTGCTGGAGTTTCTCGCGATGGTGGAGGGCGTCGATGACCCGGACGGTGCCGGAGCGCGATCGCATGACGATCGACTGGGTCCAAGCGTCGTCATGGCGGTAGCGCACCCCGGCGACGAGATCGCCGTCGGTAACACCGGTCGCCGCGAAGAAGACGTCATCCCCCGAGACAAGGTCGTCCGTCGTGAGCACCGCTTCAAGGTCGTAACCCGCGGCCTCCGCCGCCGCCTTCTCCTCGTCGTTGCGAGGCCACAGCCGTCCTTGGATGACGCCTCCCATGCATTTGATGGCGCAGGCGGCGATCACCCCCTCCGGAGTGCCTCCGATGCCGTACAACATATCGACCGGCGAAGACTCCCGTGCCGCGGCGATCGCTCCGGCGACATCACCGTCGCTGATGAAGCGGATCCGCGCACCCACCTCACGCATCTCCTTGACCATCTCGTCGTGTCGGGGTCGATCCAGAACCGTGACGGTCACGTCGGAAACGGGGACTCCTTTGGCCTTCGCCAACCGGATGATGTTCTCGCCGACCGGAGCTTCGATGTCGATGACATCGGCGGCTTCCGCCCCCGCGGCGATCTTCTCCATGTAGACGCACGGCCCGGGGTCGAACATCGTCCCTCGTTCGGACAACGCGACGACCGCGATGGCTCCATTCATCCCCTTGGCCGTCAAGGTGGTGCCGTCCACCGGATCGACCGCGATGTCGACGCGGGGAGGCTGCCCGTTGCCGATCTCCTCACCGTTGTAGAGCATGGGAGCGGCGTCCTTCTCGCCCTCCCCGATCACCACGATCCCGTCCATCTGCACGGATCCCATGGTCAGCCGCATCGCGTCGACGGCGGCGCCGTCGGCGGCCTCCTTATCGCCTCGACCCCGCCACTTCGCGGCGGCCAGCGCGGCGGCCTCGGTGACCCTCACGAGCTCAAGTGCGAGGTTACGGTCCGGCGTCCTACGGTCGGGCGTCATTGGCTCCCTCTCGGATGAGCTCCCTCTCGGATGACGGAAGGATACCTACTGGGGCGCGGTGCAGAAGGCACATCTCTTGGCGCCCGACGGGATGCTGCTGAGACACTCGGGGCACTCCTTGACCGTGCTGTCGACCTCGGGCTGGGTCTTGCGGCGTGCCATCAACGCGTTGACCGGCCTCACTACGAAGAAGAAGACTGCGGCGGCGATCAAAAGGAACGCTATGACGTCGTTGAGGAAGCGCCCGTAGCGGAAGGTGCTCCCACCTATCTGGAAATCGAGCCTGCTGAAGTCGGTGCTTCCCGGGATGGCGATGATGGGAGTGAGGATGTTGTCCACCAGAGATGTCACGACCGCCACGAACGCAGCACCGACGACGATGCCGACCGCCAGGTCCACGACGTTGCCGCGTAGCAGAAACGCTTTGAACTCATTCAACATGATCCCTCCCCGGGCTAGAAAGTCCAACGCCCCCATCTAGGGGGCGTTGGTGTTCTTCTAGATTGTCTCGCGGCTAGCAGGAAGGCAAGGGATATAGACAGCGGCTCTCGCGTATCTTGTCCGGCTTCATCAACAGCTTCTGTCCCGACTTCTGCTTGATGAAGATGGGATGTCCGATGGGATTGGGTCCACCTAATGGATTCCCACGCATCGTGTCACCGGAGGCTATGTAGATGTTCCCCTTGTGATCGAAGTTCACCGTGAAGAAGTCGCCCAGCCTGCGGTCGCCGCCCTCGAAGTCCGCGCTGGCGTTACAGGCGGTCCCGTTCAGGCAGATCTTCCCCTTGTGGATCGGGCGTCCGGACGCATTGGCTACCGAGAACTGAGGCTCTACGAAGCGGCGGGACCCATCCGAACAGCGGACGTAGCTCCCGTGAGCATTGGTCGTATAGGCCGCGTAGATGTAGAACTTATCGGGGTCGTCCTTGTGGGTCTGGTACCAGACGATCGCTACCCGGCCGTCGTCGCCTGCGATCAGCCATGGCCACATCGCGTCGCCCTCGGGGATCGACAGCTCTATCGGCTGCGGCGCCCACTCCTTCGTACGTCGGTTGAAGTAATTGAAGGTGACCTCGCCGTCGGGTTTCGTGTCGTTGGATCCGTTGTAACCACCGGCGTTCGCCGCGTAGACCCACCCGGCCCGGTCCGCCGCGATCGTGCCGAAGAACTGCGTCGACTTACCGAGGGGAGCCGGGTACTCCTTCCACGACTGGCCGTTGTCTGGGGTGATGGCGACACCGCCTTCACCAAGGGGGCCGAGGAGACCGGACTCTGGGTTGAGTGGGTCGACGAGCAACTTGCCGTCGGCCGGGAAGGGGTTGTTGATCTCGTCCGCGACGAGTTGATAGGTCAGGCCGGCGTCGGTCGAGCGCCACAACTGCTTAGGAAGGTTCACATAGAGGAACACCTCGTCCTCCAGTTTGCCGGTGACCCAAGGACGGTCCCCCGAGGCCGCGACCGGGTTGGCGTCGGGCCACGATTGACCGTCGTCGGGACTCGAGAACACCGCCACGTTCGCGAGGTTGATCTCGACGTTGTAGATCCGCCCGCCCGCGTCCATCGTGAGGTCGGGGTCAGAGAACCCCGAGGATTGGGGACTGTGCGGGCCCTCCGGCGCGCCGGCGACCCCGACGTAGGTCCACGTCTTGCCGCCGTCGGTGGATCGCCAGTTGAGGGTCTGGTTGGTGTAGCCGATCAGGAAATCGTCCATCCCCGGGATGGCCTCCGGGTCCTTGAAGAGGTGAGTGGTCCCGGCGTGAGCCGAGACGATGATCGAGCCGTCCTGGGCCGTGATGCTGACGGGTTCGCCCCCCGCACGCCGCGTGTCGATGTAGCTGGGCTTTCCGAACTTGAGGGGCTTGGGGGCCACGGTCGGGCAGTTGACGGGTTTCGAGGAAGCCGAGCCGGCGAGTGGCAGCAAGCCGATCAGCAGCAGCGGAACCAGCAGGGCCTTGACTTTCCTCATCCCCGGTCACTCCCATCGTCTGGCGGGGCGCGCGCCACCCCTGACTACCTGGAGGTTCGTGGCCGGGGCCCCAAATCCTGCCGCCCGCTGCGACGAGCGCAGGCGCTTAGGGATGGACGCCCGGAGGTCGATAAAGGAGATATGTGGCTGTCCCGACGCATCCACGGCCTTCTCGTCGCGTGCCTCATCTTGGGCACGGCGCTCGGCGCGCCCTCAGCCGCCACTGCCGGGGGGCCACTGGAGTCGGTTGCGGCGAGAACGAAGCTCGCCGGGGTGCCGGACTGGGCCAAGCCGGCGGTCCGCTACCTCATCGCAGGCGACATGCTCGGTAAGGAGCGGATCCGCCCCAACCAGGCCGTAACGCGGGCCGAGTTCACGATGATGATGAAGAAGGCCTTCGGCGGCGGCTACTCGAAGAGCCGCGGGAACGTGACCGCCGGAGAGGTGTCCGCCGCGCTGGTGAGGAAGCTGGGCCGAAAGCCACTCGCCCGACGTCTCGCCCACGCGAAGTCTCCCAACGGGTGGGACCCGGACCTCGGCGGCCGCTTCGGAACCGAGGTGGTCGCGAGGGAACTGGGCCTTCGCCACGATCGTCCCACCAGCGAGGAACGCAAAGAGGCCGCGTCGGACGATCCGATGAGCCTCGCCGACGTCGCCTGGGCGCTGTGGAAGGCGAAAACCGCGCCGAACACCTACGCGGCCGATGCGCTCGCGGATTTCTCCCTGGCCAACTACCAGGGTGTCCGTCGGGACGTGGTCGCATTCGCTCTGTCTTTGGCCGGAAGCCCCTACGTGTGGGCGGGAGAATGGCCACAGCGAACCCCCGACGGTTACCCTTACGGCGCCCAACCGAGCGGAGGCTTCGATTGCTCCGGGTTCATCTGGTACGTCCTCCAGAAGAAGTCCGCGGCCTATTCTCCTCGCGGCCGGACGTACGCGGGATGGTCGCTGCCCCAGCGTTCGTCGGCCGACATGGCCGCGGCGGTACGGCCGAAGAAGCGGTTGAGGTACCGGGAGTTCAAGCCCGGCGACATCGTTCTCTTCGCCCCAGGCGGTCGCGATTCCAAGGCCTCGAGCGTTTACCACGCGGGGCTCTACATGGGCCGTGGCTGGATCGTGCACTCGTCCGGCTCGCGCGCGGGCGTAAGCCTTGCGGAGATCGGGCCCGGCTCCTGGTGGCACAGCCAGATCTTTGCCGGACGCCGCATCATCCGGTAACCACACGGAGCTTGAAGCTGGCACCCGTCCACGGAGGCTCGGTGCCGCGCCCTACGACGATCTCTGCCCCGACGTCATCCGCGAAACGGCGCGCTATGTAAAGGCCGAGCCCGGTCCCCGACGGGATGGGACCGTCACCCCCCGGACCCCGGCTGAAGCGGTCGAAGATCTTGGCGACGTCACCTGCCCGTACCCCCGGGCCCTGATCGACTATCTCGACCTCGAAACCGATCTCTCGGGGTCGCGCCACGACCCGAACCGCCGAGCCCCGCGGTGAGTACTTGCAGGCATTCTCCATGAGGTTCCTCACGATGTGAAACACGCGGAAGTGGTCGCTTACGAGCCCGAGCGATCGGTCGACGTCGAACTCGAAACGATCTTCGTCGCTCGCGGCCTCGGCCGCGTCGCGAAGGAGATCGGCCAGCCCGATGTACGAACGTTTCCCTTCGAGTTCGCCGGCCTCCAAACGCGATACGAGCAGGAAGGTGTCTACGATCTTAGCCAGACGATCGCATTGGCGGAGCAGGATCTCGAGGAAAGCGGTGCGCTCCTCTTGAGTCAGTTCTCTCTCGCGATTCAGGAGGGTGTTCGCGTAACCCTTGATCGACGTCAGCGGTGTTCGAAGCTCGTGGGAGATGGTCGCGATGAAATCCTCTTCGAGCCGATCGGCGTCTTCGAGCTTCGTCGCGAGATCGCGCTCGACCGTTACGAGGCGCTCCCGTTCCGCTCGGAGCTCTCGCGCGAAGCGATCCCGAGCGCGCCGAAGCACGATCCTGTTGAGGACGAATCCCCCCACCGCAACCGATACAAGCGCCGCAAAGGCGATCCAAGCCACCGCGGCTACCCCTCCTCAACCCATCCGTCGCTCTCAGGGTAGCGGCCGCGGCGAGCGGACCTTTTCAGGAGGAACCCCCGGTGACGACGGCGAAGTACCCGGAAGCGACGAAACGGGAGGTATGGGATGAACTATCGCCGAGCAGTGCGAACGATCTCCGTCTTATCGACCGCGGCCCTCGTATTTGGTGCGGTCGGCGCGGTTCCGGCGGAGGCCAAGAAGAAGAAAAAGAAGAAGAAGCCGCCCGTGTGCGCGCCCTACACGCCGACGGAATGGGGCGACGGCCAGCCGATCAACCTCGTCACCGACGAAGCGACCGCCGAGGCCCCCGTCGAGATCACGGTCCCAACCGAAGCGGGGTTCGGTTCTTCGAGCCCGGAGCCGCCCGCGGAAGATCCCACGAACCCGGTCAGCCACGCTTTCCTCAACGTTCAGGTTGACTCGGCC
>JBOGXG010000321.1:0-24291 GCA_050694195.1 Actinomycetota bacterium
GCCGAGGAGACATTCGTCGTCGGGCCGAGGAAAACCTGCGTCCCTCGATCCGGCCCCCTAGAGAGCGGCCAAGTACACCTTCGATGCGAGCTTCGGAAGGAGGCCCCTAACCTCCCGCAGGGCGCGAGATGGTGCCGCGGGATCCGCCGGGAACGCGACGGCGTACGCGCCCGGACGAACCGCGGCGGGAGCGTCGTCGTTCGTCACGATGCGCGCCGAGCCTCCTAGTTGCCGGGCGACCGATGCCGCCGTGGCGCGGCGGGAGAAGTCCCCAACGAGGACGACGGGCTCCACGTCCGCGTCCGACGGGGCTACGCTTCCGGCGTCGCGTTGAACCGTCAGGTCTGGGTCCGGTGCGTCCACGGGATCGACCTGCACCGCGCCGCAGCCGAACGACCGAAGCCCACCGAGCTCCTCGATGAACAACTCCCAGTCACCACAGCGCCGCGTGAGCACGTTCCAGAGCGGATCGCGGCCGCGGAACCCGGCGAGGAACATCTCCCCCGGCAGATCCGCCACCTTCTCGCCGTCACGGGCCCGTGGGCCTCGCGCTCTCCACAGCTCGAACGAGGGGGCCCTGGTCCTCTTCCAACGTCCGTGCACGCGCACGAAGAGAAGGCTTCCATCGGGAGCGACAACCGGAGTCCTGATCGCCGACCACCGATCGCCGTGAACGGTGAAGTCGGTCACGCGCGACCATCTCTGCGTCCGGAGGTCGTAGCGCCACAGGTTGTCGAGGGATGCATCCTCGGGCGACAAGGAACGGCCCCCTCGTTCGGCGACGACGGCGAACAGTGACCGGCCCACCAACCTCGGTGCGAAAACGGCGATTGCTCGCCGCGGGAGTGCGACCGTAGACATCCCCTCGGTGCTCCGGACCACCACCCGTCGCATGTCCTCCACCCAGACGAGCTCGCCCGCGCGCGACCATGCGGGATGGTGGACCTCGCCATCCGCGGCGATGCGTGTCGACCCGTCTGCATCGATGACGACCAGCGTGTCGGCACCGGCCTCGTCAACCACGACCGCCGTTCCCTCCCCCGGCTCGCTCGCGACGTGACGAAGGACGCCGGCGCCGACCCTCGGCACGATGCAACTCTCGGGGCCATCGCTGAGGTCGACGAGGCGACCGTTCGCCACCGCGACGATCCTTCGGTCGCTCGCCGCGCCATCGCCCGCGCAGGTTCGTTCGCGCGCGGCGTCGAGCTTCGGCGTCAGCGTGAACAACCCGACCACGACGGCGACCGGGGCGAACATCGCGAACCATCTCCGGGCGGCCATCAGTACCCGTCCACGTATTGGAAGTGCATCGGGTCGTTGAAGTTGAGGCCCCAATAGAAGTCCTCGCGCATGTAGCTGCGCGGCAGAAACCTCCCGTACTGCTGTCCGTTCGACCCGTGACCATCCCAATATCGCCGGCCGAAGGGATTGCGGAGGGTGTTCGTATCGATCGCTGCGCCCCACGAATGAACCGACCACGAGGAGCCACCCGTCTTCAAGCGGCACGCGTAACCCCAGATCCCGTAGCTGAGCGCCTTCAGCCTGCCCTTGGAGCGGATGGTGGTCATGACGTCGCCACCCACTTTGCCAAGCAGCTTCCGGTGGTAGTAGACGTAGCCGCCTCTCTTCTTTCCCCACGCCGACGGCATGTACGTCCGCGCGTCGTTAGCGCGCCGGTTGCAACGGTTCCCGAACATGCGCTGCAGGCCTCGCAACCCGTGCGGACGCGGTCCCAGCTCGTCGGGAGGGATCGTCGAGGTCGGAGACGGCGAGGGGCAGGTCGTCGGAGAGGGGGACGGGACCGCGTCGGACGGAGTGGGAGTTGGTTCTACAGCACCTGTATCTGTTGCGGTAGGCCCCGGACCTGAACTCATCGTGGGGGAAGGATCGGTACAAGTCTTCTTCTTGGCAGCTGCATCGTCCCCGCCTTCGATCGCAGCCTGCAAAGGTGCCGCGACGAGGAAGAAGATGAAGCCCGCCAAGAGCACTGCAAGCGAGCGGTCGATACGGAGCAAAGCTTCGGCGCCTCCCCATTCCTTTTTTCGGCATCGCCCTGGTAGTCGAATGCCTCGACCAGAGGTGATGCGATCCCCCGCCGACTCACGGCGCCGGTGTTTCACACGACCTGATTCATCTACTGCACATCACCTTGGTTTGCAAGTGCGGGACGAGGCGCGAGGGTCGCGGCCCCCTCCCGATAGGTGGGATAGCGGAGGGTCCAGCCGAGTTCTCGCTTGGCCTTGTCGTTCGCCACCGTGAGAGAGCCGGAACTCATCAGCGCGACGTATCTCCCGCCGAGACGAGCGACCCAGCGCGGCACCTTGAGTGGGGGCCGCGCGCCTACGACCCGGGCGACCTCGCGGAGATAGTCGCCCGCCGTCACGGGTTCGTCGTCGGCGATGTTGTAGACACCCCCCGGTTCCCCACGTTCGAGCGCCGCAACGACCGCCGCGGCCGCATCGTCGAGCTGGATGAGCGAGATCCGGTTCGTACCTCCTCCCGGAAGGGGAAGCATCCGGCGCTTCAGCATCCGTACCATGAAGGCCGAGGAGCCGGCGGAAGGTCCGTAGAACAGGCCGAAGCGAAGCACGATCCCCTCCACCGCACCCGAACGGGTCGCCTCCATCACCTGCCCCTCGAGACTCCGTAGCGCGTCGAGAGCGGGCTGCACCTCGGGTACGGGTGAACGAGGTGCGAAAGGCGAGTCTTCAGTGAACGGGCGCCCGTCGCGATTCCCGCCGTAGCCGAAGATCATCGATTCCGCCACGAACCTCCTCACTCCCGCAGCCCCCGCCGCGGCGAGGAGGTTGCGCGTGCCGGCGATACGCAGGAGGTTCGTCTGCTCTAGGTCGGAGAACTTCCGTGGTCCCGCCTTGGGGAGCGCGTTGAGGATCTCCACCAGCGCGTCCGGCGACGCGTCCGCAACGACGCTCTTCATCCGCGCCGCATCGAGGACGTCCCCTATGACCGCCTCGGCACCGGCTTCTTCCAGGCTCCGGCGCTTGATCTCGGAGCGCGTGAGCCCCACCACCGTGTGACCGGCTGCCCGCAACGCTCTTACGAGAGGAAGACCGAGCGCCCCGGTCGAGCCCGCCACGAACACCTTCATCAGATCCTCCTCGAGCACCCGCAGGTCCGGCGGCGCGGGTGCGAGGTGCCACGCCGCGCCGATCGTCAACGCCGTTGACACTACTTACGCGGCGGAGCACTAAGGTACGCGGCATGTCGGTCGTGATCGGTTCGGCCCTGACGTTCGATGACGTCTTCTCGGTCGCGGTCGAAGGAGCCGAGGTCGGGGTCGCCGCGGATCTCGCGGAGCGGATGATTCCCGCGCGCCGCATCGTCGAGGAGGCCGTCACGTCCGGGGGGACGATCTACGGAGTGACGACCGGGTTCGGCGGCCTGGCGAACGTCCGGATCGATCCGACGGAGGCCACCCGTCTTCAGCGAGACATCGTTCTCTCGCACGCGACGGCCGTCGGCACTCCCCTGCCCACCGAGGTCGTACGAGGCATGATGCTGCTCCGCGCTCGCACCTTCGCGTTCGGGATCTCCGGGGTGCGGCCGGTCCTCGTGGAACGTTTCGTGCAGTTGCTGAACGCGGGGATCCATCCCATCGTCCCATCCCAGGGATCGCTGGGCGCCTCCGGTGATCTAGCGCTCCTGGCTCACCTCGCCCTCCCTCTCATAGGGGCCGGCCGTGTCGAGAAGGACGGCGATCTCCTCGATGCGGCCGACGCGCTGGGCGCTGCCGGCCTCGAACCTCTAGAGCTCTCCTACAAGGAAGGGCTCGCCCTCGTGAACGGCACCGAGGCGATGCTCGCGATGGGGATCCTCGTTTGCCTCCGTGCGGAGTCGCTCGCGAAGATCGCCGATCTCGCCGGAGCGATGACGCTCGAAGCCTGCCTCGGGACCGACCGTGCCTTCGACGAGGACCTGATCGGACTGCGCAAACATGCAGGGGCGTTTCCGGTGGCATCGAACCTCCGGCGCGCACTGGCCGGCAGCGGCATCGTGTTGTCCCATCGCGAGTCCGACCACCTCGTCCAAGACGCCTACTCACTTCGCTGCATGCCTCAGGTGCACGGTGCCTATCGCGATGGCATCGCCTACGTCCGCTCGATGCTCGAGGCCGAACTCGCCTCGGCGATCGACAATCCGACGGTGTTGGTCGACAGAGGCGAGATGCTCTCCGGCGGCAACTTCCACGGCGAAGCACTCGGTCTTGCCCTCGATCATCTCGGACTGTGTCTGGCAGGTTACGGAACGATCTCGGAACGGCGCGTCGCCCGGCTCGTCGACCCGCAACTCAACAACGGCCTCCCGGCGTTCCTCACCGAGGATCCCGGACGCCGGTCGGGCTTCATGCTGACGCAGTACACGGCCGCGTCGCTCGTGTCGGAGAATCGATCGTTGTGCTTCCCGGCGTCGTCGGACACGATCTCGACCTCGGCCGGTCAAGAGGACCACGTCTCGATGGGAGCGACCTCGGCCCGCAAGACGGCCCAGATCCTGGCCAATACCGAGCACGCGGTGGCGATCGAGCTGCTGGCCTCGTCGCAGGGCCTCGACCTGCGGGCCCCCCTGGCTCCAGCGCCGGCGACCGCCGCGGCACTGCGAGCGATCCGAGCGGTTTCGCATCGACTGGAGGAGGACAGGTCGCTGTCTGGCGATATCGGGGCGGTGAGGCGTCTGATGGCCGACGGTGAGCTCCTCACCGCCGTGGAGGCCGAGATAGGCACTCTTTCCTAGCGTCGTTCACTTTGTGGAACGGCCGGCAGGATTTCGATCCGATCACCCGGAATAGTGCCGAAACACCTCGATGTCACGGAGGGGAGGTTATGTGCGGAAGAGAACGGTACGCATGAGCGTCGTCGCTCTCGTTCTATCGGCCCTCGGAGGTCCGTTGGCCGTTCCGGCCGACGCAGCCGAGGTTAGCGGCTGCAAGCTCGCCGAGAAGCTCGGCGTCGTCTGGATACGGGAGTGCGAAGACACCGGGCCCTGAGCCCGAGACGGATGGATCATCATGAAGCCCTCGCACGTTCCTGTGCGGGGGCTTCTTCCTACCTCGGAGACCTCCGCCACGCGAGCTCATAACCCGGTGACGCGCTCATCGGCTCCCGGGGCGAGGTAGGCGATCTTCCCTCCACAGACCACCGCCAGGACGAAGTCGTGATCCGGCCGGTAGGCAACGTGGTCGAACGACGGACAGTCGAGGATCACGAGGTCCGCGCGGTAGCCGGACGCGAGACGTCCGACCTCGTGAGATAGACCGAGAACGTAGGCGGCATTGGCCGTCGCCGCGACCAACGCTTCCATAGGGCGGAGCCCGTAGATGCGGCAGGCGAGCGCGATCACGAACGGCATCGAAAAGATCGGCGACGTCCCCGGATTGAGATCGGTCCCCAACGCGACGATCGCACCCCCCTGGATCAGATCGCGCGCCGGAGGTTTCTTGGCCTGCCTGAGCGTGAAGGTCGCGCCGGGAAGAAGCACGGCAGCCGTATCGCTACCACCGAGATCGCCCACGCCATCGAGCGACGTGTGGTTCAGATGGTCCGCCGAGCGGAAACCCCATCGTGCGGCGAACGAAGCCGTCTGGTTGTCGGCGAGCTGATCCGCGTGCACGCGCATGTGGAGACCCAGCGACTCGCACGCGGTGGCTAGGCGCGCGGCGTGTTCCAGGGCGAACGCGATGGACTCGACATAGATGTCGCAAGCGGTAACGAGCCCGTCGGCTGCCGCCTTCGGTAACAGCTCGTCCGAGACGATACCGATCCACTCCCCTTCCGACCGTCCCCTGGGAACCGCATGAGCGGCGAGGCATGTCGACACGACGCGCTGCGGAACGATCTCGTCGAGAGCTCTCGCCAGACGCATCTGCCGCAACTCCGCGTCGATCGAAAGGCCGTACCCGGACTTCGTCTCGAACGTCGTCGTTCCGCGATGCAGCATCTCGCGGGCCAGGGTCGTCGAGAACGCGAGGACGTCGTCGTCGGATGCTTCGGACAGCAACCGGCGCGAGCGGAAGATCCCGCCCTCTTCCGTGTGGATGGTCTCGTAGCGAACGCCGGAGAGGCGCGCCCCGTCCTCATCGGCCCGCCAGCCATAGAAGGGAAGATGGGTGTGGGGGTCGACGAAGCCCGGGATCACGGTGCAGCCGAGCGCGTCTATGACGACGTCGGCCTCGACGGGATCTCCCACCGACGAGATGCGGTCTCCCTCGCAGCCGACGCCCGAGGTCTCCAGGATGGGTTGTTCGGCCAGGGCGGAACCTCGGACGGGGCCTTCGCCGGCGACCGGGATCACCGTGGCCGCGTTGTGGACCGCAAGCGTCATTCCGCGACCTCCTGAACGGGACGTCGAGACCGCTTCCGGTAGAGGCGCGTCCCGTCCGGCGATTCCGCCCGTTCGATCTCCCCGCGCAGTCGGAGGTAGTGGATGTGCGCCAGTGCTTCACCCAGGGCCAGACGCTTCTGGAAATGAAGGAGCGTGCTTCCAAAGATCTCATCTGTGATCGCGCTCGCCGTGCACGTCCGTCGTCTGACCACCTGCAGGATCGCGCCGAGACGCCGTTCGTGATGCTGTGCCGTCACGCGCGCGCGCTCGGCTCCGTCCTCGAAGGGCCGGCCGTGGCCCGGGAGGACAATCGCCGGCGCGAGCTTCTCGACCTTGCGCAGGGAATCCAGGTATTCGCCAAGGGGGTCGCCGGCTCCGCGGCGATAGTCGATGTGGGGAGTGATGCTCCCGAGCAGGTGATCGCCGGAGATGAGGAGGCTCTCGCGCTCGTTCCAGAGGCATACATGCGAGAGGGCGTGACCCGGCGTGTGGACGAACGACCAATCGCGGCCGCCGATGCTCACTTCTTCGTGGCCTTCGAGCCAGCGATCGGCCTCCACGACCGAATGGACGAAGTGCCGCCAATCCTCGTACTTCGTCAGCTCCTCGAGCTCATCCGGCTCGATGCCGTGGTCCTTGTAGGTGGCTCGGAGCTCTTCCGCGTACCTGCCCGGATCCCGATAGTGGTCCAGCTCCCCGGCCCCCTCGGCCTGGATCCAGATCTCGCACCCTGTCTCCTCCTTCAGCCGTCCCGCCATGCCGTAGTGGTCGATATGCGTGTGGGTGATGATGAGGCGCGAGATGTCCTGGGGTGCTCGGTCGCATGCCGCCAGCGCGGCCACGACATGGTGCCAGCCGTGGTCCGTCTCCTCGTCGACGAGGTACAGCCCGGTATCTACGAGGGTGACGGCGCCGCCGTCCGCGAGGAGGTAGGCGTTGACCTCATCGAGCCCCGGGAACGGCAATGGGAGGGTCAGCCGGAACACACCCGGCGCCGGCTCGCGCCGCAGATGCTCGATCTTCTTGGACAAGGGAGCGCGCTCCGCTGCTATTCGTGGATGCGTTCTTTGATGGCGAACGAGATCCGGACGAGCACCCGGTAGGAGATCTCACCATCCTCCGCGACGACGCCTTCGATCCGCTCTATCTCGAAAGATGACACCCCCGAAAGCGTCAGGCTGGCGCGCCCCACGGCTTCCGCCACGGCGGCATCGATCGTCGGGCCCGTCGCCGTCAGGTCGATCGACTTCTCAACTGCCATCGGAAAGCCTCCTTCGTGATGAGGGGGGCCATATTAGTGACGGTGGCGTGGCTACGGTGTAAGAGAACAGTGGAACCCGCCGGCCCCCCGGCCGGAGGGGGTGGCCAGGGAGCGGGCGGAAAAGTTAGCTAGGTTAGGTTCGCTTCGCCAGAGGTGAGTCGAAGCGCGGGGTGAGGTGACACGCCACCGGGAGCCGAAGCGCACCCGGCTGGTTGCGATGACTCTTCGCGAACACATCACGGGAGATCGCGAGCCACCACTTCGCGGCGGAGATGTCCACGCCGGCATCCCGGGGGCCCGCAAGCCATGCGCAGGAGCGCTGCCTGGTCATCTCCGTCCACCTTTCTTGCTTCCTCAACTGGGGGTCCTTCGCTTCGCCATCGGAAAAGTTCGGCGCGAGGCTTAGCCCTCCTGCCGGAAGCCGCACAAAAAGAGGCGACGGGAGCAGCCGGAACGTTCGGTTATGTCCGGTTTTAGGAAGAAGATTCTGCGGGCGTAACGATGCCCTGCACTTCGGTCGGAGGCGCTTCGCTCGGCGCGGGCATCTCGGCGACGGCGTCCCCGTCGAGCCTTCGGACCATCGTTTCGTAACCGATCCTCTCGAGTTCCGCGGTGTACCTCATCGAGGTGAAGGGGACCGTGAAGTCGAGCCGCGGAGGCTCGACGATCACCAAGTCGACCCGCGGAGCGTAGATCTTCTTCTCGAGCTCGAATCGCTTGGAGCGGGCGAGCGAGAACGCGTGGAGGAGATGATCCATCGGACGGATCAGCGGCCGAGGTGGCTGCGTCTTGGCGATGCAGTTCAGGACGAAGATCTTCTTCGCGCCCATCTCGATCGCGGGTCCTATCGGAACGGAGTTCGCGACTCCCCCGTCGATGAAGAGCCTGCCCGCGATCTCCACCGGTGGGAAGATCCCAGGCATCGCCGAGGACGCTAGTAGTGGATCCATCAGATCGCCGGAGTGGAAGACGGTCTCGCTCCCCGTTTCGAGTTCCGTCGCGACGACGGCCAGCGGTATCTGAGCGTCCTCGAACCGCGCCCGGCCGAGGCGGGTCTCGATCAATCGACGCAGACCCGAGTTCTCGAAGACCTTGTTGCCGCGCATGAGCATCCGCGCCCACGACGTCTTGAAGCGGGCCCCGGGGAAGAGGTCCTCGTCGCCGAGGCTGTTCCATATCCGGGACAGTCGATCGACGCCTTGCGAGGTCGGATCGAAAGCCAGGAACACGGCGTTCAAGGCGCCCGCGGAGGTTCCCACACAAAGATCGGGCCGGACGTCTCGCTCGAGGAGCGCCTTCAGCATCCCCACCTGGACGGCGCCGAAAGGTCCCCCGCCCGATAGAACGAAAGCGGTCTTATGCGGCCGCCGCAGGGCGAGGAGCCGAAGCCATTGAGCCCTCGAGATGCTTCTTAGATCGCCCATAGTTACTTCGATTATCGACTCGTGGGCGGATCTAAGTAAGAAACTTCGCCTAGGGAGTTCTACTTACGTGACGCCTTCTTCTTCGCCGCGGTCGTTTTCGAACGAGCCTGCTTCACGGCGGCCGAGCCCTGTTGGCGCGCCGCCTTGGTCGCGGTCCCGGCCGCCTTCTTCGTGGCCGTCGCAGCCTTCTTAGCGTTCGAGCGCATCGTCTTCATCTCTTTGGATCGACCGACGGTCTTAGCGTTCTTCTTGCCCGTCTTGACCGCGGTCTTGACGAGCGTGGCCCCCGCGCCGGCGGCGCTCTTCACAGCACCCTGTGCCGACTTCAGTTGCTTCTTAGCCGTCTTCGCATCGCGGGTCTTGGCCACTTCCTTGGCGGTCTTCTTGGCCGTGTCCACGGCCTTCCGGCTGACGTCGCCGAGACTCTTCGCTGCCTTGCCCATCTGCTTCTTCGCATCGGCCGTTTGCTTCGATGCTCTCTTGGTGACCTTTGGCATAAGCGAACTCCTTCCTTAGAGCCTGCTTCAGTCTCTGATCGTCTCCCGCGGGGCCAGAGCCTAACCGGATGGGGAAGAGGCTCTGCTATCGATCCAGGTGTACCCGCATCCACGTTCGGTCACCGCATGCGGGGCAGCGGAACCAAGAGTGGTGGTAGCGGATCAGCGGAAGGTGGAAGTGGATCGGGAACAACAGGGCGGCGAGCTCTACGTACGAGACCCTGGTCTCCTCGCGACACGATGAACATTCGACGGTGCAGGAGAACCGGGTTCGCTCCGTCGCACTGAACAGCGCGTATCGATCGGGCACCCTCTCTTCGGGCGCGCTCACGCCTGCCCACCGGCGGCTTCGATGGCGCGAGCGATAGCCCGGTACGCATCGGAGCCCGGATGGCCCGGCGCGAACGACAGCATCGATCTTCCTGCCTGCGAGGCCTCCGCGAACTTGATGGATTTCCGAACGGGAGGGTCGAGCACGCGCACCTTGTATCTCCCACCCACATCGTTCAAGACCTCTCGTGCGTGCTTCGTTCGGCCGTCGAACATCGTCGGGATGACTCCCGCGAGCGTGAGGTCGGGGTTCGTGAAATGGCGGATGTCCTCCAGCGTCTCTATCAATTGGCCGACACCGCGATGCGAGAGGGCCTCGCATTGGAGCGGAACGACGACTTCCCCGGAGGCGGTCAGACCGTTGATCGTGAGGATGCCGAGGGACGGAGGACAGTCGACGAGCACGTAGTCGTAATCCGTCTCGACCTGCCGCAGCGCTCGCTGCAACGCGTACTCGCGGCCGGTCTTCGCGAGGAGGATCGCCTCTGCCCCGGCGAGATCGATGTTCGCGGGAACGAGATCCACCTCGCGCCCGATGATGACCTTGTCTATCGGTAGGCGTCGCACCAAGACGTCGTTGACTGTCTCGTCGAGCTCGTCGGGATCGATGCCCATCGAGTACGTGAGGGCACCCTGGGGATCGAGATCTATCGCCATCACACGCCGGCCCATCTCCGCGAACGCGGCAGCGATCGTCAGCGTGGACGTCGTCTTGGCGACGCCGCCCTTCTGGTTCGCGAAAGCGATGATGCGAGTCATGCGTCCGCGTCGCCCTCCTCATCATCGTTGCCGTCGAAATCGAGCCCGACGCGGGCGAGTAGCGCCTTCACGTCGCTGACCGGCCATCCCCTGTCCACGAGCTCGGTCACGAGCCGATCGCCCATCTCGGCCAGCTCCTCTTGCTCGTAGGACTCGTAACCATCGAGGAACCCGCGGGCGTAATCCCAGCTGACGTACTCGTCTGGGTTCGGGTCGAACGCCGGCTCGTGTATCGGAGACTCACCCTGTGACAACAGCTCCCGCAGGTTGCCGGTGAGAAGATCCCACCCCAAGAAATGGTCCTCGTTGCAGTCCGGGCAGAAGAAGACGGTCCCCTTTATGCCGCGAGGACTCAACAGAGCCTTCAGGGTCTGAACGTCGACGAGGTCCTGCTGAAGGGCCTCTATCTCATCTTCCGCGAGAGGAGCTTCCTCCTCGAAAGGATCCCTGTCGTCTTCCATATGACCATCGTAAGGGTCTCCAACCTAACTAGGTTGCCCTTGCTACCCACAGATGGCCCAGATGGTTCATTCCCAGGACACATGGGACATGCCATCGTTTGACTCCCATTCGCGTACGCGCTCGCACCAATGAGGGAGTCCATGGAAGCGTCTCGGAAGCCGGTCGTCCTGTTGATAGACGACGACCCAGATACGAGGGCGCTGGCCGAATTCCAGCTCTCGGAGAGCTTCGACGTCCTCCAAGCCCCGTCGGGAAGTGAGGGCCTCGCTCTGGCATCGGGGCAGCGCCCCGACGTCATAGTCCTCGACGTCATGATGCCGGACCTCGACGGGGTCTCGGTCATGAGGAAGCTCGCCATCGATCCCGCTACGAGAGAGATCCCGGTCATCTTCCTATCGGCCGTCGCCGAGGGCGACGAGCGAGCGATGGCTCTCGAGGTGGGCGCCGCGGACTTCATCATGAAACCAGCCCACGCGCGCGAGTTCGTCGCGCGCGTGGATATGGCCGCCCGAAAGGGGGCCCGTAAGCAGGACGCGGCGTTCTCCGGACAGGAGGGGGATCTCTTCCACGACCGCCTCCAGCAGGAGATCGCCCGAGCGCGCCGGGTGAACTCGTCTTTGGCCCTGTTGCTCATCAACGTCGATGGGATGACGAAGATCAACGAGACGCATGGCCGGGACGGCGGCGACGACTTCCTCCGCTCCGTACGCAGGGCCATCGTCGCGACGCTCCGTACCTCAGACACCGTCTTCCGGCTGAGCGGCGACGAGTTCGGCGCGATCCTTCCGGACGCCGAGGCCGGTACCGCCATGGTCGCCGCGGAACGATGCCGGGCCGGGATCGCGGCGCTCCACGGGGGGGCCGGAGGTGCCGAGGTCTCGGTGGGGATCGCGGAACTTATGCCGGGGCATGGCCGGGATGAATTCATCGCCAAGGCGCGCGATGCCCTACAGAAGGCGAAGGCCTCTGGAGGACATCGCTCGTGGCGGGCGGACGATCTCCGCCGGCGCCCGTTGAATCCCGGGTCGCTGGCCGAGGACCTCACCGATCGGGAATGGGGGGTCGTCACTCACCTCGCGGCGCGGAGGACCGAGCAGGAGATCGCCAAACGGATGGGGATCCGACCCGGGACGGTGAGGAGCCATAAGGCTCGGATACGCCGGAAGCTTCACGTGCCGCCGGACATCCGCCTGAGCGACTTCGTACGGTCGAACTTCCAGGATCTGATGGACGGACTCGACGAGGCCGAGCGGAAGAGCGGGTCCTCCTCGGCCTGAGCGGTCGAGCCGGCGGGGGCCTCCCACCGCATGACCGCTTAGAACAAACCCAGGTACGCGTCGACGAGTTCTCGTCCGAGATAGATGCCGAGGATGGATCCGAGCGCCAAGAATGGCCCGAACGGGATCGCCATCTTCCTATCTCCGCCGACCACCAGCATCCAAACGATCCCCGTCACTCCGCCGACGAAGAACGATAGGAACATGCCGGCGAGAACGACCCCCGGGGCATCGACGTAACCGAGGAAGGTCCCGAGCACGAAGGCGAGCTTGACGTCGCCCATGCCCATCCCTTTCGGAACGAGGTAGGCCACGACGAAGAAGAACCCCCCGAAGATGACCGCGCCGAGTGCTGCGTCCCACAGGCGATCCACCCGATCCTCGACGAGGGCGTCGGCGATCAACAACGCCCACCCGGCCACGAACGTCGGCCCGACGACCCTGTTGGGAAGCAACTGATGCTCTAGATCGATAACGGTCAGAACCACCAGAGCCCACGAGAACGCGGCGTAGGCGAAGGCCGCGATGGTGATGTCGAACTTCCATGCCGCCAGCCCGAAGAGGATCGCCGTCCCGATCTCGATGAGTGGGTACCGGATCGAGATCGGGTGGCCGCAGTTCCGGCACTTCCCTCGCAGCAAGACATAGCTGATGACGGGGATGTTGTCTATCGCGTTTATCTGTTTGCCGCAGTTCGGGCACTTGCTTCGTCCCGCCAAGAAAGACTCGCGCCGGGGGATGCGATGCGCGGCGACGGTTGCGAAGCTCCCCCAGAGGAGCCCCATGAAGGATGCGAAAGCTACGTACAAGAGCCCGCGCTGTTTGGGAAGCCAGTCACTCCGCCGCGCCGATGTGGTCTTTGATGCGATCGACCAGTGCGTCGGCCTCGAACGGTTTCATCACGACGTTGTGAGGACCTATCTCCTCATCGAACATCTCGTGGGCGTCGGGCTTGCCCGTCACGACGATGATCGGTATGCCCGCGGTCGAGGGATGCTCCTTCATCTCGTCGAACATCCGGCCCCCGGAGACGTCGGGCATCATGAGATCGAGCAGGATGAGATCGGGCTTGCGGAACTCCGCCTTGGCCAATCCCTCGAGGCCGTCCCGCGCTTCCACCACCTCGTATCCCTCGGCCTCGAGGATGAACTTCTCGAGTTCGCGCACGGCCTCTTCGTCTTCGACGATCAAGATGGTCTTAGCCATGGACGAAAGGTATCAATTTCACAGCCTGTTTTGCCGATACTGTCAGAAGATGGACTCCGAAAACAGTCCCGAGGCCCGTACCCCGAAGGAGGAGGACTTGGCTTCCGAACTCCGCGACCTGCGACGGAAGGTCATGAGCGGCCACTACGAGGTCCCCACCAGAGACGTTGCCGAGGCGGTTCTCTTCTGGCACTTCGGTATGCCGACGGATCTTTTCTGGGGATTCGGCATCCCGACGACGAGGCAGAGGGAAGAGGCCCGCAAGGCGGCGGGTTGAACCGGACCCGGCCTTCCCTAGTCCCAAAGGCCCCGCAGCGGAGCCACCGGCGACGATCTCCCTTCGATCGCCTCGACCATCCTCACGACGCGCACGGATGCCTCCACGTCGTGCACGCGCACCATCGCCGCCCGTGCGGCGACCGATAGTGCGACGATCGCCAGCGACCCCTCGAGGCGTTCGTCCGGTGGCAGGCCGAGCGACTCTCCGATGATGTCCTTACGCGAGGCGGCGACGAGCACAGGAAGCTCTCCCGCGGTTAACTCCGGCAATCTTCGAACGAGTTCGAGAGAGTGCAGGGTGTTCTTCCCGAAGTCCAGCCCGGGATCTATGGCGATCCGCTCTTGCGCGACGCCCGCGCCCATCGCCAGCGACGCGAGGCGCCGCAGCTCATCTCCAACCTCCTCGACGACATCGTCGTACCGGGGGTGACGTGGGCGCCCCCGGATCTGCCCTCCATGGTGCATGAGGACGAGGCCCGCACCGACGTCTGCGCATACCGCAGCCAGGTCCTCGTCCATCAGACCCGTGACGTCGTTCACGATGGCGGCCCCCGCCTCGACGGCGCGCCTGACTACCTCCGGCCGGCCCGTCTCGACCGATAACGGGGCGGAGCTGCGGCCGGCAAGCTCCTCTATCAAGGGGATCAGGCGTCCGATCTCTTGTTGCTCCGTCACCTCTTCGCCGGGGCCCGCCTTGACCGCGCCGATGTCGATGATGGAGGCGCCCTCCTCCACGAGCCTCAGCCCGTGTTCGGCGGCTGCGGTCAGGTCCATCCGTCCCCCGTCGAAGAAGCTGTCTGGGGTCCTGTTCAGGATCCCCATGACCGCACAGTGATCGAGAGAGAGTTCGCCGCGCGCGTGAACGAGTTTCATTCCAGCACCGGTGTCGCCTCACGGCGCGCGGTCGAGACGAGGTAGATGCCGGCGAGGATGGCCATCCCGGCCGGGTAGACGAGCCACGAAGGAACCTCGTCGAAGAGCACGACGGCCAAGAGGATCGCGATGATCGGCTCGGCCATGATCACGACGGACACCGTAGTGGCGTCTATATCCGAGAGGACGTAGTTGATCACCGTATGCCCCAAGAGCTGTGGCCCGACGATCAGTCCTGCGATGGACCACCACGTCGTCGCGCCGTAGCCCCACAGCTCCGTGTCGGTCGCCAGACAGACCGGGAGGAGGAGTACCGCCGAGACCGTGTACGCGATCACCGCGTACTCGAGGATCCCGAGATCGCGACGAGCCACCTGACCTGCGAGCACGTACCATCCCGCCGTTGCTCCACCGATGAGCGCGAGGATGCTTCCCGCCAACGAAGAACCCTCGAAATCGGTGCCCCCGATCAACAGGGTTCCGAGGAACGCGAGGCCGATACCGGACCAACCGATCGTGCTCAAACGATCGTTCAGTAGGAACCGCGCCGCGATGGCGACGAAGATCGGCGCGGTGGAAACGAGGAGCACGGAGATGGCCACGGAGGTGAGTTCGAGAGACGTGATCCACGTAGCGAAATGCACGGTGAGGAACACCCCTGCGATGATCGCCGGGCGCAGGTCACGCCGTTCGATACCTTTGAGCTTCGCGCGAGCGAAGGGTGCGAGCACGGCGGCTCCCGCCGAGCATCTCCAGAACGACAGCGCCAGCGCATCCGCCTCCTGCGCGTACTTGATCAGGATGGCCGAGACGGACGCGGCGAAGGTGCCCAGCACCAGGAGGGTCCAGGGTACCCAGCCGGGTAGGTCGCGGCCGAGCGCGGTCGAGTTGCTTTGGACTTCCTGCATCAGCGCCCCGCCCAACAAACATCTTGGGGGCTCTGGCGGCGAAAAGCTGGCGCCTCGCGGCGTTCTCGGTCGCCCGGATACGCACCGTTATCCGGACTCCCTGCGGCCTTGCGATGCTTGCTTTTCACTCGCCAGAACCTCGTAAACGTTATTGGGCGGGACGCGAGCGTCCTACCCTATGGCCCGATGAATAGGGAACGACCACAGGTCGCGGTCGGCGCGGTGGTGATCGATGGCGGTGCGATCCTCATGGTGCGACGCGGCAGGGATCCCGGGAAGGGACTCTGGACCGTCCCCGGAGGCCGCGTGGAACACGGGGAATATCTGTCCCAGGCATTGACGCGCGAGGTGAAGGAGGAGACGGGCCTCGAGGTCGAGGTACGTGACCTTCTCGGGATCCTCGAGGTCACGGGCGATCCCCATTACGTGATCCTCGACTACGTCGCGGTTCCGATCGGTGCGACGGAGCCCGTCGCCGGAGACGATGTCGACGATGTCAGTTGGGTCGACTTGGACAAGGTCACCGACCTCGAATGCACGCCGCGCTTCGTCGAGATGCTGACTGCGTGGGGAGTGCTCTAACGCTCCAACCGCTCAACCGCAGACGAAGAGCGTGACGCGCGCGTTCTCCTTGACCTTCGTACCGGATCGAGGATCGGTCTCTTGCACGGTGGTGCCGGGGCACGACTGCGAGACGCGTACGGTGAAGCCGATGCCTTCGAGTTCGGCGCGCGCGTCGTCAACGTGCATCCCTCGCACGTCGGGCATCTTCACGTCCTCGAACTCGGGACCGATCGAGACGGCCACCTGTATCGTGCTTGCTTCCGGAGCCTCCGCTCCCGCGCCGGGCGTCGTCGACACGACTTTGCCGGATGGCACCTCGTCCGAATACACGTCGGCGAACTCAACCTTGAACCCTGCGTCACGCAGCGCAGCCTCAGCTCTCTCCTGTTTGAGCCCGACTACGTCCGGGACACCGAACAGCTCGGGGCCCTTGCTGACGAGGAAGCTGACGGCCTGGCCCTGTTCGATCCTCTTGCCGAGAGACTCCTGCTCGATGATCTCTCCCTGGGCGAACTCGGTCGAGAACTCGCGAGTGGTGGTTCCGAGCTCGAGGCCCAGCTGCTTCAGCTTCGTCTCGGCCTTCTCGAGTGACATGCCGATGAAGTCGGGCACCTTCACGAGCGGCGGCCCTTTCGAGAGAACCACCGATATCTCCTCGCCCTCGAGGAGAAGGCCGTCCGCGGGGGTCTGCGAGATCACATCCCCCTCCTCGACGTCCGGGTCTCGTCTCTCGGCGGTCACCGTCAGGTCGAACCCCGATCCTTCGGCACGCTCCGCCGCCTCCGCGCGATTGAGCCCGACGAGTGTCGGAACCTCCACCTCCTTCGGTCCGAACAACGCCGCGGCCCCCCTCCACCCACCGAACACGACGGCCGCCAGGAGCACAACGAACACGATCCCCCTCAGCGCACGTGTGCGGGACCGCCGCGCGTCGCGCCTCGACTGTCGTCGTCCCGCGAGGGCAGGCGGGGTTAACTCCGGCAGATGGATGTCCTCAGTCAGATCGACCAGCAATTCCGTCACCGGCTTCGACACCGGCACCAGTTCGACGGCCGCCGTGCGCAGGGCGACCGCCATGTCTGCGACGTCCTCGTAGCGATCCTGCGGATCCACGGCACATGCGCGCAGCACGACCTCGTCGAGGCTTTCGGGGACCGACGGCTCCAGGGTCGAAGGGGCGACCGGAGGCTCGATGGAGCGGCGCCTCAGCAGCTCGGCTCCCGTCCCTCCCTGAGGAGCGGAGCCCGTCAGTAACTCGAAGAGGACGGCGCCGGCCGACCAGATATCCGATGCTGTAGTTGCGGCCTCGCCGGCCGCCTGTTCGGGCGACAGGTAACGGAGCGTTCCGAGGATGCTCCCGCCGGGGATCGTGCGCTCGGCGTCGGCGACCGCGGCGATCCCGAAGTCGGCGACCTTCACCGTCCCGTCGCGCGCGATGAGGACGTTCTCGGGTTTGACGTCTCGGTGGATCAGGCCCTGACGATGCGCCGCGTGCAGCGCATCGCAGATCGCGATCACCACATCGGTGGCGTGGGCGGGGTCGAGGGGCCCGCGACCGACGAGTACGTCCCGCAGGTCGGTGCCGGGCACGTACTCCATGACCATGTAATAGATCCGATCGTCCTCACAACCCCAGTCGTGAACGGCGACCACATTGGGATGACTGAGACGCGCCGCCGCGCGCGCCTCGGCGCGGAAGCGGCCGACCAGTTCCTCGTCGCTGGCCAACGAGGGTTGCAGGATCTTCACCGCAACCGAGCGATCGAGCAGGTGATCGTGGCCGCGGTATACCTCTCCCATCCCCCCGCCGGCGATGCGCGCGACCAACCTGTAACGCCCGGAGAGCGTCTCGCCGACGAGGTCTCGCATCAGCCGCATTAGTGCTCCCGCAGGTGAAAGTTGAAGCGGTCTTCGAGAACGGAGAGATCGCGCGCCACCGCGCCCACCTGTCCGGCCGCCGCGGCGGCATCGTCCGCCGCTCCGGCGACGCCCGAGCGGACGTCGGCGAGGGAGGCCCTGAGGTTGCCGAGCGAGGCCCGCAGGTTCTTCGTGGCGGTCCTCAGCTTCTTGGTGAACCCCTCGGACGCGTTCTCGGCGGCGGTGAGGTCCTCCTCGAGCGACTCGACCCGCGTCTCCAACCGGTCCACCGCCTCGGTCGCGGCGGCGGCCTCGGCCAGAGCCTCGTCCAGATCCTCTTGCGAGGGGCCCGACTGCTCGTCCCCGCAGGCGCCGAAGGCGAACGCGGCGACAAGGATGAGGGCCATAGCCCTATACATGTAGCGAATCGTCACACGGGCCTCCCCGAGCGCCCCGGCAATCGAGAGCCGTCCAAAGGCGACTCTAAGCACAGTAATTAACAATAGTAACAACGGACCGCGCCTAGGTCGAGGGTCCCGCTCCGGCGAAGTCGATGACTGCGACGAGGGGGACGTGGTCCGAGACGAGGGTCCGATGGGTCCACGCCTCGGCGACCCTCGCTCCTCCGCCGGCGAGGACGAAGTCGACCTGCCGTCTCGGGCCCGACGAGGGGAGCGTTGGAAGCGTGGCGGGGCCGGCGTCGAGCCCGGCGGCGCGGAGGGGGCCGAGGGCCCTCGGCGTCTGGTTGAGATCGCCCAGAAGGACCACAGGGCCCGAGGTTCGACCGATCACCTCCGCCAGACGCCGGGTCTGGATCGCCCGGGCCCGGCGGGCTCTTGAAAGGTGGGTGGCGAAGATGGTGACTCCGTCGCCGTCCATCCGGATGAAGCCGCGGGGCTCTTCGGTCCCGAGCCGGGGGAGCACCTCGAAGCTCGCCGCGGCCGGCGGGGCCGCCCCGGGCGCGGTCGCGACCGCGATCCCGTACTCCGACCCGGCGCGCGTCACGGTCGGCCAGAAGACGACCTCCATCCCCGTGAGCCGCCGGATCTCGGCCGCTTGATCCGCTTCACCCGACCGCTCCCAGCCGCGGTCGACCTCCTGCAGAGCGATCACGTCGGCCCCCAGGCGATCCAGCGCCGCGGCGATCCGACCGACGTCGACGACGCCGTCCACCCCCTCGGCGTGGTGGATGTTGAACGTCGCCACCCTCAGTTTCTGCGTCAGGATCACTGCGCTATGTGTCCTTTTGATGCACCGGAAACATCTCGGAACGTTAGGCCGACCCCTGTGGGAGCATTGAACATATGAGCCAGACCCCCCCGGGCGCCCCCGAAACCGCGCCGGAGGAGTCGGAGGTCACCTACTGCTACGGCCATCCCGACACCCCAACGCGTCTCCACTGCACCCGCTGCGATAAGCCCATCTGCCCCCGCTGCTCAGTCCCGGCCTCGGTCGGACAGCATTGCGTGTGGTGCGTGGCCGAAGCGAAGAAGACCGCGCCGAAGGTGAAGAGCGCGATGCAGGCCGCGGCCCCCGTGATCACCGGGCTCATCGTCGTGAACGTCGCGATCTGGATCGCCCAGAGCATCCTGCTCCTTTCCCAGAGCGGACTCCGGTTCGGGTTCGGGAACGCCGACTGGTTATCCCAGCACTTCGGGTCGTTCGCTCCGGCGATAGCCGACGGCGAGTACTACCGACTTTTCACTTCGATGTTCCTGCACCTTCCCTTCTCCGGCACGCTCTTCTCGCTGATGCACATCGGTTTCAACATGTACGTGCTCCGCATATACGGGCCGGAGGTCGAGCGGCGCTTCGGCGGTGTGAGATTCCTCGCGATGTACCTGATCTCCGGTCTCGGGGGCAGCGCGGCGTCCTACGCGTTCGGCAATTGTGGGTCGCTCGGTGTCGGCGCGTCCGGAGCCATCTTCGGTGTGATCGGGATGCTCTTGGTGCTCCTCTACAACCGCCGGGACCGGGCCTTCGTGAACCACTACATGCGCTCGCTGCTGTTGTTCATCGGGATCAACCTCCTGATCGGTTTCACTTTCCCCGGCATCGACAACCTCGCGCACATCGGGGGCCTCGTTACCGGGCTCGCGCTGGGCTACGGCATGGATCTGGGCCACGACGGAGAGGTACGGGCCGGACGGCAGGTGCTGTCTTACGTGCTTCCGGCGGCAGTCGTCGTGGCACTCGTGGTGTGGCGCACCGCCCAGATCACGAGCGGAGGCTGCTAGCGCGT
This sequence comes from Actinomycetota bacterium, assembly GCA_050694195.1. Lineage (GTDB taxonomy): Bacteria > Actinomycetota > CADDZG01 > CADDZG01 > WHSQ01 > JBOGXG01. Next base: position 20,279 of record JBOGXG010000321.1, read on the forward strand.
GGGAGGGGAGGTTAGGCGATCTCTACGATGCCGTTCTTGATCACCGCGGCCCCGTCGGGGTTGTAGGTCTCGAAGCCGTAGCTCTTGGTATCGCCGGCCGAACCCTCGGCCCAGAAGCGCGTGGTGATCTCCTCGCCGGGAAAGACGGGCTTGGAGAAACGGACCGCCACCCGCTTGATCCTCGTCGGATCGCCGCCGGCCAAACCATCGACGGCCCCCTTCACCGCGATCGCCATCGTGCACATGCCGTGATTGATCGTTCGAGGAAGGCCGGCCATCTTGGCGACGTTCTCGTCGAGATGGATGGGGTTGTGGTCGCCCGAGGCCTCGGCGTAGCGATGCGTCTGATCATCGTCCACCTTGGTCGTTTCCTCGTAAACGATCTCGCGCGGCGGTGATTCCGAGGGCGCGCCCTTCGACCCGCCGCCCGTGCCTCGGATGAACATCGTGCCGCGCACCTCGGCGACGACGTCTCCCTGCTGGTTCCGCTCGGTGCCCTTCACGGTGAAGGTCTCGCCGGAGTCCTTCGTCTCGACGGACTCCAACTCCGACGTGATCGTGAGCGTGTCACCGGGTTTGATGGGAGCGTGAAGGATGTGCTCCTCGGCGCCGTGGACCAGGCGCATCACATCTGCCTGCAGTTCCGGGTCCATCGCCGCGTTCATGTATGCCTGGAATACCGGCACCACCGGGAAGACGGGCGACGCCACCACCTCCCCAGAGAGATACCGCTCGTTGCCGTCGTTCGTGGCGCGGGCGTACTTCTCGATCGCGTCGGCCGTCACTTCGTAGGTCGCCTCGCCGTAACTCTTACCGACGAGATCCGCATTCAGTCCCATCGTTCCTCCTCAACTTCCGGTTTCTGGTGCAGTAGATGTGCACATAGCGACGTGATTCTGACGAAGAAATCAGGTGGGGAGCTCTACGTCGGCCTCGGCCGTGATCGCGAGCTCCTCCTCCGGTAGATCGAGAGCCTCGGGGCCGGGCCCCCGTCGGTGCGCCTGGACCGATGTCTTGACGACACCGTCCTCGATGGCGACGACCGTGCCGCGGCAGACGATCTCGTCGCCGGGCCAGACCCGAGTGGTGAAGCGAACCTTGTAGCGCCTGAGATTCTGCGGCCCTCCGAACCAGTCCGACACCGCGTGCGCGAGGTACCCCGCGGGGAGCATCCCCATCGCGAACACGGTCGGTGCGCCCGAGGCGCGGGCGTAGTCCTCGCCTTGATGGATCGGGTTGTCGTCCCCCGAGGCGTCCGCGTACGCCTTGATCCCTTCGCGTGTGATCGGCCCGAAGACGAGCTCGTCGAGGTCCATGCCGGGCGTGACTCCGTCCAACGTCATCCTGTGAGGTGTGGTCATGAGGCGGCATCCTTCGAGGTCTCGATCAGCGTGTACAGAGCGGTCAGCACCTCATCACCGTTGGCGTCTTCGAAGCGCGTCTCGTAGGTGACGAACCGCATCTGGCCCCCCCGCTTACCCTCCTTCACGAAGTCCCTGGCGATGCGCATCTTCCCGGTGAGCTTCTCGCCCGCGATCGGCAGTCGCTTGTAGAGGAACTCCTGCTCGCCGTGGAGCACGCGGGAGTAGTTGAGATTCGCACCCAGCCTCCGCTCGCGCTCCTCGCGCGGGACCTCGAAGATCTGCGTGACGGTGAAGGTTGGAGGAGCCGGCAGCTCGGGGAACCCTTCGAGGTGAGCCAGCTCGGGGTCGTAGAAGACCTTGTTGTCCTCGCCCACCGCCATCGCGAACTCCTGGATCTTGTCGCGCTCGATCGGAAGCGTGAAATCGATGACGTCCTCTGCCACTTAGCCCCCCTGTCCCGACGCTTTGCCGAGCATCTCCATCATCGCCGTCGGAGCGACGCCCTCGGGGAAGGTCTCCGTGAGCCTGCCGAGTAGCTCCTTCGGGTCCCAGAAATCGTCCTTCTGGATGAGCGTTCCCGCGTCCCACGGCTTCAGCACGTTGACGGCCCCCCCGTAGATGAAGAAACACTGTCCGGTGATGTTCTGTGCCTCGTCGGCGCAGAGAGCAACGACCACCGGCGAGATGTTGGCCGGGTCGAGAGGGTCGAAACCCTCCTCGGGAGCATCCAGGCCCCCGAAGATGTTCTCGGTCATGCGCGTGCGCGCGTTCGGCGCGAGACAGTTAACCGTGACGCCGTAACGGCCGAGTTCCTGAGCGGTGATGATCGTGAACGCCGCGATGCCGGCCTTCGCGGCACCGTAGTTGGACTGACCGACGTTGCCGAACACACCCGACGGGCTCGAGGTGTTGATCACGCGCCCGTTGATCGGGTTCCCCGCCTTGGACTGCTCCCTCCAGTAGGCCGCCGCGTGCTGCGTGGGAGCGAAGTGACCCTTGAGATGCACCGCGATGACCGCGTCCCACTCCGGCTCCGTCATGCTGACGAGCATGCGGTCGCGAAGGATCCCCGCGTTGTTAACGAGGATGTCCAAACGGCCGAAATCGTCGACCGCCTGACGGACCATCTCTCCGGCCTGCTCGAAGTCCGCGACGTTCCCGTAGTTGGCGCGTGCCTCACCGCCGGCGGCCTTGACCTCGTCGGCAACCGACTGGGCCGGCGTCTGGTCGGAGCCCTCCCCCGCCGTGGAACCGCCGAGATCGTTGACCACGACCTTGGCCCCCTCTTTAGCGAGGGCGAGGACGTGCTCACGTCCGATGCCCCGCCCCGCGCCGGTGACGATCGCTACCTTCCCGTCCAGCAGTCCCATCTGACTCCCTTCCTTCTCATCTGACGATATGTCGTTTCGGGTTTGGGTTTTCGGGTGGGTGGGTGGACACGCGCGCTCAGTCCAGATGGCATGCTTCTCCGTTGAACGTTTTTGGGTGGGTGGGTGGACACGATAGTCAGTCCAACCTTCCTAAGATCTTTCGGCTGATCACAACCCTCTGGATCTGACCGGTCCCCTCGAAGATGTCGTAGACCTTGATGTCTCGGAACCACTTCTCGACCAGATGCTCCTTCGAGTACCCCTCGGGGCCCATGATCTGGATCGCGCCGATGCAGCTCCGAAGAGCGGCCTGCGGCGCATACGCCTTGGCCATCGACGCCTCCGCGGAGTTCGGGATCTTCCGGTCGGCCATCCACGCCGACTTCCACACCAGGCCTCGCGCCGCGGTCAACTCTCGTTTCATGCGACCCAGTTTGTGCTCGACGGCGGCCTTGCGAGCGAAGTTCGAGGACATCGGGAGCTCGGCCGCGACCCAGTCGCGTGCGTACTCGTATGCGGCCCGGCCGATGCCGAGCGCCATCGCCGCGACCGAAGGACGCGACGAATCGAACGTCTTCATCGTTCCCTTGAAACCAGATCCCTTCGGCTCGAGCGCCTCGGCTCCGCCCAGGATGTTGTCGAACGGGATGCGGCAGTCCTCGAGGATCAGTTCGGCGGTCTCGGACGCGGTGAGGCCCATCTTCTTCTCGATCTTGCCGACCTTGAAGCCCGGCGTTCCCTTCTCGATAACGAAGAACTTCTGTCCTTGGCGGCCGAGGGACTTGTCGACCGTCGCATTGACCACCACGATCTCGGCCCGAGCCCCGTTGGTGCAGTACATCTTGGTGCCGTTGAGGACCCAGTCATCGCCGTCGCGCACGGCGGTCGTCTGCACGTTCGATACGTCGCTCCCGGCCTGCGGCTCGGTGACGGCGAGCGCACCGAACTTCGGCTCCTCCGACTGGTCACCGAAAACGTCGTCGAGGAAGCGCTTCTTCTGTTCTGGGGTCCCCGATGCCACGATCGAGGGGGCCGCGAGTCCGGGTCCGGGGATGTTGAGGAGCACTGCGGGATCGCCCCACGCTAGTTCCTCCGAGCCGACGACCGCGATCATGCTGCCGATCGTCTTGCGAGCACCACCCTCTGCGCTCTCCTCGGGCATGATCGACGCACGGTTCCCGGTGAAGGTCGCCAGTTTCTTGATCGTCTCGATCGGTAGGACGGCCTTCTCGTCTGCCTCGCGCGCGAGGGGCCTCAACTGCTCCTCCGCGAACGCATG
>JBOGXG010000322.1:0-3497 GCA_050694195.1 Actinomycetota bacterium
GTCGAAGGTCGACTCTCCGTTCACGCAAGTATCGGTCTCGGTTCAACCGTCGAGGTAGTCGTTCCCGGCGCTGCCTCCAGATCGTCATCCCGCAAGCTACAGGTCTAGGGCGTCGTGTCTATGGGGAACGACGGGGCCTCTCGCATGCGCTCCTCGGTCGCGATCCACTTGGCTCGCAAGGTCTCGAAGGTTGTGAACCGGCTCTGGAGGACGGCCGCGTCGCTGCCGGGAGCCGCAGGAGTGGAGCCCTCACAATCCAGCAGGCTCTCGCCGGCTACGCAAGCATCGGATCCGTCTCCCCCGTCCAACGTGTCGAAGCCGGCCATCCCATCGATGTAGTCGTCGCCAAGCGTGCCCTCGATGATGTCTCCGCTTTCGCCGCCGAAGAAGATATTGCGAACCTCGGAGCCTCGGAAGATATCGGGCCAGATCGAACCGATCAGATCCTCCATCGAGAGGATCGTGTCGGTGCCTTGACCGGCCGCGAATCCCGACGCGAGGTCGGCTGTGACGGGTCGGCGCGCGGCCGCATATACGACGGCATCGTGACCTTCACCGCCGTCCACGATGTCGGCGCCTCCCATCGGTTCCAGGATGTCGTTCCCACCGGCGGCGAGGATCTCGTCTACGCCTCCCCAACTGACGAAGTAGTTATCGCCATCGTCACCCGTGAACTCATCGGTTTCCGTCGTGCCGATCAGATTCTCGATGCCGACCGTCGAATCGGATCCCTGGTCGCCGAAGGTTGAGGTTGTGCCGGCCATCAGGTCGGCCGTTATGCCCCGTAGGGAATCCGAGAAATCGAGAGTGTCCGCGCCTTCGGCCCCGTCGAACGAATCGTCTCCGATCCCCGTCTTGAAATAGTCGTTCCCGGGCCCGCCGATGAGCTGGTCGTTCCCCTCGCCGTCGTAAGTCATATCTTCGCCATCGCCCCCGTCGATCTGATCGTCGCCCTTCAAGCCGACAAGAACATCGTCGCCCCCGTTGCCGACGACGATGTCGTCGTTCGTCCGGGAGTTGAGGTAGTTCACGTCGTCGGTGCCCGTCAGTACGTCGGGCTTCGTCGATCCGAGGATGTTCTCCACTCCGGTGACCGTGTCGTCGCCCTCACCGCTGATGACACCGGTCAAGAGGTTGGCGTCGATCCCCGTGCGAGACCGGCCGAAATCGACCGTGTCCGATCCCGCTCCTCCGTCGTAGGCATCGTCCCCCGGCCCCCCTATAAGAAGGTCTTCACCGTCGCCACCGTGAACGTCGTCGTCTCCGGCACGCCCGCTCATCTCATTGCTCGAGCCGTCCCCGATGAGCGAGTCGTTGTATCCGGATCCCGCGACATCTTCGATCGCGACCAGTCCGTCGTTCCCCTCTCCCGTCGCGGCCCCGGTCCCGAGATCTACCGTCACTCCGCCGCTCGACGAGGCGAAATCTGCGATGTCCCGGCCGAACACTCCATCCAGCACGTCGTCCCCCGCCCCACCCACGAGTACGTCGTCGTCCTCGTAGATGGGCTCGCCCAGGCGATCGAGATCGTCCAGGCCTCCGATGAGCTCGTCGTCTCCTGCCAGCCCGCGGAGGGTGTCTTCACCGGAGGTTCCCCCGTGAAGTCGATTGGGGCCGTCGTCACCGATGACGAAGTCCTTGCGGTATCCGCCGTGAACATCTTCGACGTTCAGGAGCGAATCCTCGCCCTGACCGGTAGAGGCCCTTCCCGCCAGATTCACGACGAGACGCCGACGGGCACTCTCGAAGTTCACCTCGTCCCTTCCGGGGCCGCCGTCCAAGCTGTCATTGTCGTCGTCGCCGGAGAGCACGTCGTCTCCGCCGGCACCCTCGATCAGGTCCGAGCCGTCTCCTCCGGAGAGTGTCTCATCGGCCTCCGAGCCCAGGATCGCGTCGCTCTCACGCGAGCCCTCGATCGCTTCCACATCCGCGATCTCGTCGGAGCCGTTACCGCGTGCCGTACCCGCAACGAGAGAGACCTCCATCGCCGCCGCCGAAGACCCGTAGGAGAGAAAATCGGTGCCGCCGCCCCCCTCGTACCTGTCGTTACCGTCGTCGATGTTCGGCTCCTCGTCGGTCGGGCGCACGAACGAGGCGGACATGCGATCGTCGCCCCCTCCGCCGAGGACCGTGTCGTCCCCGGTGCCGTCGTCGAGGTTGTCCTCACCGGCGTCCCCGGCGAGGACGTCGTCGCCCGGCCCCCCCGAGATCCCATCGTTCTCGTCTCCGCCGCTCACGCGGTCGGCCCCATCGCCCCCGTCGAGGAAGTCGCGCTCTTCGGAGCCCTCGAGGGAATCGTCGCCGTCACCACCAGAGATGCCGTCCTGGTCCGGACCGCCGATGACGTGATCCCTGCCCTCATCACCACCGAGCTGGTCGCGCCCCTCGCCCCCCTCGATGCGGTCGGCGTCCCCGCCGCCACGCAGTACGTCCCGATCGGCGCCGCCCTCGACCTCATCGGCGCCCGGACCCGCGTCAACGCTGTCGCGGCCGTCCCCGGCACAGATCAGGTCGTCTCCGGAGCGACCCGATATCCGGTCGTTGCCGTCTCCACCGACGATCACGTCCCTGCCGGAGGTCCCCTCGATCTCGTCCGATTCCGCCGTCCCCACGATCGTGGCCGACACGCCCCGGCACGAGGCCCGGCCGGCCCAGGCGGACGGCGTCGACAGAGCCGCCGCCAGGATGATGCAGAGGGTCACCCCCCCGGTTCTTCTACTCAATTTGCTCGACGCAGATACGTTGGACATCTCGATCCCCTCACTCAAAGGCACACCGGGTACGTCACGGAAGACGTTTGGCGGGCGGGTTTGGGTCCATCGTGAAGTCCCCGGGCAACCGGTTCCAGGTATTCCCACACAGATGGCTCCCGAGCGCGAGAAAGGCCCCCGGGTTCCCCGGGGGCCTTCCTCTATCGGACCTGGCTACTCGACGGCCGAGGACACGTCCTCGGAACCCTCGGCGACGTCGACCACCTGGGTGCCCTCGAGCTCCTCGCCGGTCGGAACCGACGTGAGCCCGACGCCACCGAGCAGCTCGCGCGCCGCCTCTGCGGCTTCCTCGTCGTCCACCTCTCGTGGCGGGAGGCCCCACATCGCCCGAGCCTCGTCGTCCGAGATCGCCGCGTCGCCCGTCGTAACCACACGGATCGACCGGTAGTGACTCATGCCCGTGCCGGCCGGGATCAGCTTCCCGATGATGACGTTCTCCTTGAGACCGAGGAGCGGGTCGGACTTGCCGCGGATCGCGGCCTCCGTGAGCACCCGCGTGGTCTCTTGGAACGACGCCGCCGACAGCCACGAATCGGTTGCGAGCGATGCCTTGGTTATACCCATCAGGTTGGGTCGCGCGGTGGCTGCCTCGCCACCGCCGACGACGACTTCCTCGTTCGTCTGCGCGAACGCACGGGCATCGACGAGCTCGCCCGGCAGGAACTCCGTGTCGCCGGGCTCGATCACCGTCACCTTCCGAAGCATCTGACGAACGATCAGCTCGAT
>JBOGXG010000323.1:0-4780 GCA_050694195.1 Actinomycetota bacterium
GTCGACTTCTTGCGACCGGTCGACTTCTTGCGACCGGTCGACTTCTTGCGACCGGTCGACCGCCTCGCGGGGGTCGACGCGATCTCGGCTCCGGCTTCGGCGGCGGCGGCAACCGCTCTTCGTACGCTGGCCGCAGGACTCTGAGCGGATGATGATGGTTCGGCACGATCCGCAAGCCTGGCCGCGGCTTCGCCGACCTCTCCGATCGCCCCTCCGGCTCGCTCCACGAGTGCCTCTCGAGCGCGATCGACGAGTCCTCTGTCCTCTGCCATGCGTCTCCTCCTCTTTCGACTGCGACGTGGTGCCCCACTGATGCCGGTCAGATGCCGTTTACTTCAACTGGTGTGCATTCCCTCGATGACGGATACAAAACAAGACAGCGAGAGCATTGTGCGTTTCGGATGAGAACGCAAATCGAAAGGACGAACTATGAGCGGGAGCAAGTACCTGTCGATATATCTGAACGATCATCTCGGGGGCGCGATGGCGGGAAGTGAGCTGGCTAAACGAACGGCCGGAAGCAACGAGGACGATGAGTTCGGGGCGCCGCTGACTCGCATCGCAGCGGAGATCGAGGCCGACAAGACATCCCTCGAGACCATCATGAACGAGTTAGGCATCCCCAAGAATCCTCTTAAGGAGGGAGCGGGGTGGGTTGCCGAGAAGGCGGGGCGCCTGAAATTGAACGGTCGGGTCCTCGGCTACTCACCGCTCAGCAGAGTCATCGAACTGGACGGTTTAGTCGCGGGAGTATCCGCCAAGCTCGCTATGTGGAAGGTCCTCCACCGACTCAGCGCTACGGATGAACGACTGGGATCCGAGACGCTCGAGACCCTTATCCATCGAGCCGAGGATCAACGAGGGCGCCTCGAGGGTCTGCGTCTTCGCGCGGCCGACATCGCTTTCACCCAGCAGGCGAACGTCTGACGACCCGTGCGCGTAGCGGCGCTTTACGACATCCACGGCAACCTCCCGGCCCTACGCGCGGTCCTGACCGATGTTGAGAGAGCCGGAGCCGATCTGGTCCTCTTCGGTGGAGATCTGGCCTGGGGACCTTTGCCCCGCGAGACGATGGACGTCGTGATGACCTTTGAGGAAAACGCTCTCTTCGTTCGGGGCAACGCCGATCGCGAGGTGGCCGCGCGTCTCGGCACGGAGGACGGCTTGGACGACTGGGTGGCGGCCGTGAACACGTGGGCCGCGGACGAACTCACGCAACTACAGCGGGACTTCCTGCAGGCACAGTCGGACTCGGCGGTTCTGGATATCGATGGGGTGGGGCCGGTCTTCTTCTGTCATGGTTCACCTCGGAGCGACGAAGAGAACATCACCACGGCAACGCCGGACGACCGTTTGGAAGAGATGCTTGCAGCAGTGATGCAGCCGACGGTCGTCTGTGGACATACGCATGCCCAGTTCGAGCGCGGCATCGGAAGTCGGATGATCGTCAACGCCGGCAGCGTCGGCTTGCCGTTCGGGCCGCCGGGCGCCTACTGGGCCTTGTTGGGCCCGGAACGATGTCTCATGCGGACGACCTACGACTACGCCGAGGCCGCGGAGATGTTTCGGTCCAAGGCCGGTCCGGGCGCGGACGACTTCGCGGAACACGTCGTGGCTCCCCCTCCGTTCGGGACCGCCGCCGAACTCTGGGGCTGACCCGCGTGAGTGAGAACGCCACGGGAAGACCTGATCGGATCCGCACTCGGCCGCACCGGCCGGGTCTAGAAGCCGGCGCCGGGGTCTATGTCGAGCCGGGCTTCGATCAGCCAGAGGTTGCGACGAACACACTCGGGGCAGAGGGCTAGGGAACGGCCGTTGGCGTCGGGCATCTCCTGCCAGCCGAGCGGCGCCAGTCCCTGTCGCTTCGGGGCCGAGATGCCGCAGGAAGAACAGAAGACCCGGTTCCGCAATTCGTTCGACTGCTCCTCCATACTCAGACCCTACGTTGGAGGCAGCGCTAGCGGCTGGAGTACTCCCCGGACTCCCGCTCGGCTCGGGCCATCGACGCGACCAACTCGGCGGAGGCCCTGTCTTCGACCTGATCCTCCCTCTGACGCTGTTTGACCTCTTCGATCCGGGCCTTGGTCTCGGCCGCGTCGAGCTCGCCGACCTCCTCGGTGTCGTCGGCAAGGACGATCACGTGATAGTCGTCCGCGGGACCGGAGGCCTCGAGGAAGCCCCCGGTCACTAGGAAGGTTCTGCGGTCGGCTCCGTTCACGATCTTCACGAGTCCCGGAACGAGAGCGGCAAGGAACGGGACGTGGCCGCGCATGATGCCGAATTCCCCCTCCGGGGACCGCGCGATGACGAGCTCGGCGTCGCCGCGCCAGACCTCGGCCTCGGCAGAGACGATGGAGACGTTCACCAGCAGCGTGCCTTCACTCGGACAGCTCCTTGGCCTTGGCCTTGGCCTCTTCGATCCCACCGACCATGTAGAACGCCTGCTCGGGGAGATCGTCGTACTCACCCTCAACGAGGCCCTTGAACGACGCGATCGTCTCGTCGACCGACACGTACTTGCCGGGGATCCCGGTGAACTGCTCGGCCACGAAGAACGGCTGCGACAGGAACCTCTGGATCTTCCTGGCCCGCTGGACGATGATCCGGTCCTCTTCGGCGAGCTCGTCGATGCCGAGGATGGCGATGATGTCCTGGAGATCCTTATAGCGCTGCAGGTTGCGTTGCACGGCCATGGCAACGTCGTAGTGCTCCTGACCGATGTAACGGGCGTCGAGGATCCGGCTCGTGGAGTCGAGCGGGTCGACTGCCGGATAGATACCCAGCTCGGAGATCTGCCTGGACAGGACCGTCGTTGCGTCGAGGTGAGCGAACGTCGTGTGCGGCGCGGGGTCGGTGATGTCGTCGGCCGGGACGTAGATGGCCTGCAGCGACGTGATCGAACGACCCTTCGTCGACGTGATGCGCTCCTGCAGGTTGCCCATCTCCTCCGACAGCGTCGGCTGGTAACCGACGGCCGAGGGCATGCGCCCGAGGAGCGTCGAGACCTCGGACCCGGCCTGCACGAAACGGAAGATGTTGTCGACGAATAGCAGCACGTCCTGGTGCTCCTCGTCCCTGAAGTACTCGGCCATCGTGAGCGCCGACAGAGCGACACGAAGACGAACGCCCGGGGGCTCGTCCATCTGGCCGTAGACGAGAGCGGTCTTCTCGAGAACGCCCGACTCGCGCATCTCGATAAGGAGGTCGGTGCCCTCGCGGGTGCGCTCGCCGACACCGGCAAACACGGATACACCACCGTGCTGCTCGGCTACCCGGTAGATCATCTCCTGGATCACGACGGTCTTGCCGACGCCGGCGCCGCCGAACATCCCGATCTTCCCACCCTGGACGTACGGCTCGAGAAGGTCGATGACCTTGATGCCGGTCTCGAACATCTCCGTCTTCGGCTCGAGCTCCTCGAACGGGGGGGCCTGGCGATGGATCGGCCAGCGATCCACTCCACCCGGCAGCTCCGAGCCGTCGACCGGCTCGCCGAGCACGTTGTAGACGTGGCCGAGGGTCGCCGGGCCGACCGGCACCGTGATGGGGGCGCCGGTGTTGGTCACGACGGCGCCGCGGACGAGCCCGTCGGTCGCCTTCATGCAGATAGCGCGGACGGTGTTCTCCCCGACATGGGCCGACACCTCGGCAGTGATCGTGTCGGTCTTGCCGTCGAGCGTCCGATCGACCGTGAGCGCGTAGTTGATCTCGGGTAGCCCATCCGGCGGGAACTCGACGTCGATGACGGGGCCGGTGATCGTGAGAACGCGTCCCTCACTGGTCCGACCTTCTTCGCTTGCAAGACGCTCCTCCGTTACTGCCATGCGACCTCCTCTTACCTCTTAGTTGCCGGACAGGGCCTCGGCCCCACCGATGACCTCCATGATCTCGGTGGTGATCTCGGCCTGTCGTGCCTGGTTGTAGACCCTGTTCAGGTTCTCGATCAGTTCGTCAGCGTTGTCGGTAGCAGCCTTCATCGCACGGCGTCGAGCGGCGTGCTCGGATGCCGACGCCTCGAGCAGACCCTGAAGGATGGTGCCCTCGACGTAGCGAGGGAGCAGTAGGTCGAGGATGCTCTCCGGCTCCGGCTCGAACAGGTAGGAGGCGCGGGGGCCTTCAGACCCTTCGGCCTCGTCGCTCACGAGAGACTGATCCATCGGCAGGAGCCTGATCACGACCGGCTTCTGTGTCATCGCGGACTCGTACTTCGTGAAAGCCAGGCGGACCTCGTCCACCTCGCCCTTCAGGAAGTCCTCTGCCAGCTTGGCCGCGACCTTACGAGCGTCGGCGATGCTCGGGCGATCCGAGATGCCCTGCCAGTTGTCCGACGTGTCGTGCCCTCTGAATCTGAAGTAGGACACCGCCTTCTTCCCGACGAGGTACAGCTTCGTGTCCTTGCCGTACTCGCGCATATCCCTCTCGGCCGCACGGATCACGTTGGAGTTGTAGGCACCGGCGAGGCCTCTGTCGGCGCTGATGATCGCGTATCCGACACGCCTGATCTCGTCGCGTTCCTTGAGCAACGGCGAGTCGATCGAGCCGGCGTTGGTGGCGACCGAGGCCATAAGCCGGCGCATCTCCTCGGAATAGGGCCGGGCGGACTCGACCGCTCGCTGCGCCTTGATGATCCTCGAGGAAGCGATCAGCTCCATCGCGCGCGTGATCTTCTGGGTCGACTTGACCGACCCGATACGCCGTTTGACCGCCCGTAACTGACCTGCCACTCAGTTACTCCTTGGACTCTTCCGTGTCGGTGGTTTCGGTGGCGCCTGTCTTGAAG
>JBOGXG010000324.1:0-1945 GCA_050694195.1 Actinomycetota bacterium
TGGCTCAGTACCGCGATTACAGCAGCTCATTGCCCTATCAGCGTCTGAGCGATATCCAGCCACCCGGATCTGACGCTTTCAAGGACGCCTTCGGACAATTGATTGCCGGCGGGGGCGAAGACCAGACGGCCCTGGCAGCTCTGCATAACCTCGCGACTGGTGAGGGGAGTAGTAGAGATGGCCAATTCATCGCGCCCGATCAACAGATGAACTTCCGGCCGGGACTCCTGCACGTGGTGGTCCACGGCACCGACGAGGAGCCGAGCGAGGATCTCGAGAAGCCTCCCCACAGCTATCAATCGGTCGCCGAAGCGCTGAACGGCGTTGGCGTTCGTCACATCGGCCTCGCTTACGAGAACGATGAGGATCTCACGCAAACTGCCATAACCGGTCCACCCGATGACGAGCTCCGTCGGCTGTCTACATTGACGCATTCCTTCGCCAGGGATCTGGTGGACTGCACCGGCGATGGACAACCCGACCTTCAATCGGGTGATCCCCTCACATGTGCGATCCCGCCGGCGGCGGTCGTTGACGGCGGCGCGATGGGCCTTGCGATCGCCAACATGATCATGGGACTCCCAGACTTCCGGAGCGTGTCGCTCGACTCCTCGGGTGACGACGACGTCGTGACGGCCATCATGCCGACGGTCTACAACTCGGTCGATTTCAGGAAGCCCCAGCAGATGGACTTCGACGTCACCGTGCAGTGTCCGACCGATCTGCCGGACGACGAGTACCAGATCGATCTTTCGGCGATCGCCCGCGCCGCCACCATCGCCGAAGCGAAGCTCACCGTCGTGTGTCAGAGCGAGCCACCTGCACTGCCTCCCGCCCCCGACCCCGATCCGATCGTGCCTGCGATACCGCCGTTCTTCCCACCGCCCAACAGGCCTCCACAGCTCGGTCAGCCCCCGGTGACGCAGGCCCCCGCGAACCAGGCACAGGCGCAGCAACAGGCGCAGCAGCAAGCGCAGGCTCAAGCCGGCTTGGTCGCGCAGCGGAACGAGCAGCCTCAGGTCGCCGCGGTGAAAGTGTTGAAGCCGTCGGCCAATCTGGCGCGAGTGGACGGAGGCGGCGGGGATGACCTCAGCTTCAGCAGCTACCGGCCACGCCGCCATGGAGACCCACCCCTCTACCTTTTCGGGTACGTGGTGGCGGCTGCGTTGGGCTCCGCTTTCGGTTTGGTCGTAAGGGCGCGCGCTAGAAGGTCATACGTCGTGGCTCGGGCGAGGAGAAGGGATCGAGCCAGGCGCACGTTGCGTCATTGGAACTGATGGTCTTCGAGGACGAAGGAGAAAGGCAAGTGATCGGGATGAGAGAACGGACGGCAAACGGGTTCGCCGGGCGAGGATCGACGCATTCGGGTTCGCGGCGCTTGACGCTGTTGGGACTGATGGTCGTTGCCCTCGCCGCGACCGCCCTCGTCCCGGCGGGTGCGCGACCCGCGGACCGGACGGCACCTCAGGAGAAGATGGAGGTCAAGCGGGCAGCCGCTCAGAACGCTGCGGCCGGAACCGTGAAGGTGACCGGGTGGGCCACGTTCTCCGGGCAGATGATGGGCTCGACAGACGACAAGAAGGATGATGGGACGCCGAGCACTGCCGCCGCCGAGCAAGCGGGCGCGGAGAGCATCGGCAGCGACTTCATCTATCGACCGGAGAACGAGGACTTCTTCTGGCGTTTCGAGGTCACGAAGATCCCGGTGATCGCCGGCGGGCTCGGGGGGGTTTCCATCGTCGGAGTGCCGTCGACGATCTACGTCCTCCCCCTCAACGCGAAGGGCATCTCCTACCAGATCCGCGCGGCGAGCCTCGGCACGCCGAACATCACCGACCCGACCAACGCCAGCGTGGGTGCGTCGTTCGCCCTCTTCCGCTGCGACACCGAGGATCTCTGCCTCGAGGTCGCCAGGCTTAAGGGTGGCTACGGCACGACCGGGGAG
>JBOGXG010000325.1:0-10671 GCA_050694195.1 Actinomycetota bacterium
CGTCCAATGTTGCCGCTCGATCGTCTGGTACGTGCGCTCGAAGGTCTGGCTCGGCTCCCGCGGTCCGCACCAACGAGGTGAGAGCGATCGAGTTCGAATCGCGTATCTGCCCCGGGCCCGGCTCGGCCTCCGGCGGGACCAACTCGTCACCGGTCACCAGGATCGCGACCCGGGGGCGAGGGCGCACCGGCACCGGCGACAGCCCCAGCGACGCGATCAGGGCCATCTCCCCGGCTCCCAGATCGGTCCCGGCTCCGACGACGAGCCGGCCGGCCTCCACGTCGTCCCCGGCCGGGCGAACGTGGCGACCGGGCCCCACCTCCTCCTTGATCCTCACGGTCGAACCGGCCTCTTCCGTCACCTCGACCGGAACGATCGCGTCGGCTCCGTCCGGCACCGGCGCGCCGGTCATTATGCGAACCGCGGTACCGGGCCGCAACGCGTTTGTCCCCTCTCGGCCGCCGGCTCCCATGACGAAGCCTGCTCGGACCTCACCCGCGATCGCGAGTTCGACGGGGTCGGCCTCGCTCGCGCCTTTCGTATCGACGGCCCGCACCGCGTAGCCGTCCATCGCGGAGTTATCGAAACGCGGGAGGGGATGCGGCGCGTGCAGATCCTCGGCGAGGGTCAGACCGAGAGCATCGGCCACGCGCACACGCGCCGTTGCGAGCGGCTCGACCGCGGCGAGGACACGATCCTGTGCTTCCGCGACGCTCAGCATCTACGCCACCGTTTCAGCCGGAAAGGTCGAGGTCGGTCAGGAACTCCTTGAACGCCTTCGCGAGATCGTCGCGCCGGAGCGCAAGTTCGACGGTAGCCCGCAGGAAGGACGCCACCCTGCCGACGTCGTAGATCGGCCCGTTATGGATGTATGCGTAGCCGCCCTCCGCCTCGATAACACTCATGACGGCGTCGGTTAATTGGATCTCCCCACCCACGCCCGCCGTCGTCGCTTCGAGGGCGTCGAAGATCCCGGGAGTGAGGACGTAGCGCCCTACGGAGGCGAGGTTCGAAGGCGCTTCCTCGACGGAAGGTTTCTCCACGAAGTGAGAGATGCGTGCAGTGTCATCGACACGGTCGGCCGGATCGATGATGCCGTAAGCAGGAACCTCCTCGAAGGGAACTTCCTTGACCGCGACGACGAGTGCATCATGAGCCTCGTATATCTCGATCATCCGCTCGAGCAGTGGGGCCTCATCTCCCAATGGTTCCGGAACGATCTCGTCGGGCACCATCACCACGAACGGTTCGTCTCCTACGTGGTCGCGAGCTTGAAGCACTGCATGACCGAACCCCAGGGGATGCTTCTGGCGGACCGAGTGAACCTCGGCCATGTCGGAGACCGCGCGGATCATCCTCAATTCGTCGAGCTTCTCCTTCGCCTCGAGTTGACGTTCCAGTTGTGGCGAAGAATCGAAATGGTCCTCGAGGCTCGCCTTGCCGGTGCTCGTGACGAACAGGATGTCCTCGATCCCTGCTCGGACGGCTTCTTCCACCGCGTACTGCATCCCCGGCCTGTCGACGACCGGGATCATCTCCTTCGGGATGACCTTCGTCGCCGGGAGGAACCGGGTGCCCAACCCCGCAGCGGGGATGACGGCTTTGCGAACCTTCACATGACCTCCAGACATCGGCGGATGTCGAGTCTAGAGCGCGGGCGCCGTCAGGTGGCGAGCTTCAGCTGCGAGGATCCCTTCGTCGCGACGACTACCCGATTGCGTCCGTTCTCCTTGGCCTCGTAAAGCGCCTTGTCGGCGGCCTCTACGAGCGCACGGTAGGAGTCGCCGTGCTCGGGATAGGAAGCGACCCCGATGGAAACGGTGAGGGTGACGGGCTCCTCACCTATCCCACCGAACCTCTCGCTCCTGATGACCTCGCAGATCTTCTCTGCGGTCGTGCGTCCGCCCTCGACGTCCGTCTCCGTCAATAGACAGATGAATTCCTCACCGCCGTAGCGCGCGAAGGTGTCGATCTCACGGAGCGTTGCGTTCACGCGGTGCGCGAACTCGATGAGGATCGCGTCCCCACGCTGGTGACCATACGTATCGTTGATCTTCTTGAAGAAGTCGAGGTCGAGCATAAGGATGCTGAACGGCCTCTCGAAGCGAGTCGCGGTCGCGAGAACCTGACGGAACTGCATCTGGAAGAAGCGACGGTTCCAGATTCCGGTCAAACCATCCATCAGAGAGAGCCGGCGCGCCTCTTCGTGAAGTTGCACGTTCTCGATCGCGACGCCACCTTGCTCGGCGAGGAAGATGAGCGTGTTGAGGTCCGCTCCGGTGAAGGGACGGCCGGCGTCGTTCCGGTACACGGCCAGCACTCCCATTATCCGGTCCTGGCTGAACAGAGGGATGGCGATCATCGCGGGCGCCGTGGGTTCCCCGGCCGCGGTGCGCGGACCGCCACCCTCGGCCGGGAGCAAGACGTTCGTAGAACGTTCGGCGACGAGGCCGACGACTCCCTCGCCCACCCGAACCCGGCCCAGCGTCTGCCCACCGAAGCCACTCACCGGTCCCGCGTACAGATCCGTTCTCGTGGGAGTGAATCGCCACAGCGCCCCGGCATCGGCCTCGACCGCATCGACGGCGGTGTTAAGGGTCGATTCCAGCATGCTCGTCATGTCGTGCGTGGAGCGAAGCGTCTCCCCGACGCGCCTCACCGCGCGCTGCAACTGATCCCGTGAGGACGACAGCTGCGTGATCGTGTCCTCCAACCGTGCAGCCATGTCGTTGAAGGTGGTAGCGAGCTGCCCGATCTCGTCCTTGGAGCGGGCCTTGATCCGATAGTCGAAGCGCCCCTCGGCGATGGCGCCCGCACCGCGGGACAACTCCTCGAGCGGATGTGTCATCAGCCGTGCGAGCAGATAGGCGAGAACGGATGTCCCGATCAGCGCAAGGACGAGGAGCCCCAGCATCGACGTGAGTACGCGTCGGGACAAGGATTCCAACGGCGCGGTGGACGTCGACGCCACCACCGCCACGTCACCGTCGAGGGTCTCGGCCCGCGCCTTGGAGGAGCCGTCGATGTCTGCCTCGAACGCTTCGTCCGTGCGGATGTCTAGACGCGTCGGTGACTCGAGCGGCGCGGTCGACGCGATCACGACCTCCCCCGCCACGAGCGACAACTTGACGTCCGAGGTCGAGGTGTCCCCAAGCAGCGAACGATCCAGCCACAAGCCTCCGATGATCGAGCCGACTTCGCCCTTCCCCGGCACCTCGACGGGGATCGGAGCGCTCTTGATGAAGCCGGGTCCGACGCCCGCCTCGGCCGTCGCCAGGTTCCTCGTGGAAGGGACCTCGAAGCCCGGGAGGAACGATGCAGGCGACGCCTCGTGAGCGAGTGGGCGGCCCCGAGGATCTAAGGCGATCAAGAAGTTGAGGTTGTACGCGCCGAGCAGGCGGCGTTCGAGGAACTGCCCTGCGTCGCCCCTGTCGCGCGACTCCAGGACGTCGGCAAGACGGCGGCTCTCGGTGGCCGCTCGGACCCTCGGCTCCAGTCCCTCGATCCGGTCGTTGTACATCGCAACGGTGGCATCGAGAGCCGGGCCCAGCGACAGCACCGCTCGGCGCGAGATCTCCCCCACCACCACGCGCTGCACGACGAATCCCGCCGCCCCCAGCGGCAGTATCACTATGACCACGAAGAACAGCGTTAGGCGACGCTGAAGGGACATCCGGCCCGCTCCTTGATGGGGTGCGGGCTCCACTTTAACGGGACGAACCCGCTAGAGAGGGTCTTGTCAGGCCGAACCGCGCCGGGGTGAGAAGATTCCCCCCATGCCGATCTACGAATATGCGTGTACGTCCTGCGGCGAACGTGTAGAGGCGAAACAGGGTTTCGACGACCCCCCTCTCGAGCAGTGCGAGATCTGCGGTGGCAAACTTCGCAAGCTCTACTCCCCCGTGGGGATCGTCTTCAGGGGCTCGGGCTTCTATTCGACCGACGCGAAGAAGGCGTCGACCACGAGTTCGAGGAGCTCCGAATCGAAGGGCTCGGAGTCGAAGAGCTCGGAGTCGACCGGTTCGGGGAAGAAGGGGGGCTCGTCGGACTCCGGGTCCACCTCCGAAGGATCGTCGGGATCCTCGTCGAGTGGTTCCGGTTCGAGCAACAAGGAGTCGTGACCATGAGCGAGAGAGCAACGATCGGGATCTTCGGAGGCTCCGGTTTCTACTCGTTCCTGGACGACGTGCGGGAGGTCAAGATCGAGACCCCCTATGGACCGCCGTCGGGCGCCGTTTCGATCGGGGAAGTGGAGGGAGTGTCCGTCGCGTTCCTTCCCCGCCACGGACCCGAACACGTACACCCGCCGCACAAGATCAACTACCGCGCCAACGTGTGGGCGCTCAAAGAGCTGGGTGTACAGCGGATCATCGGGCCGTGCGCCGCGGGATCCCTCCAACTCGAAGTCAAGCCGGGCGATTTCGTGGTTTGCGATCAACTCGTCGACAGAACGACGGGTCGCGCCGACACCTTCTACGACGGCCCGCTCACCACACATGTCTCGTACGCGGATCCCTACTGTCCCGAGCTCCGAACCCTGGCTCTGAAAGCCGGGTCGGACGAAGGCATCTCGATCCACGACAAGGGAACCGTCGTGACGATCCAGGGTCCGCGTTTCTCCACGCGCGCCGAATCGCAGTGGTTCCATCGCGAGGGCTGGGACGTGATCAACATGACGCAGTATCCCGAGGCGTACCTCGCCCGCGAGCTCGAGATCTGTTACGTGAACATCTCCTTGATCACCGATTACGACGTCGGCGTCACACCCGACGATGAGATCGTGAGCCACGAGATGGTCGTCAAGGTGTTCAACGAGAACAACGACAAACTGAGGCGGCTGTTGTTCTCGCTCGTGCCCCGCATACCGGAGGCACGTAGCTGCATCTGTTCGCGCGCCCTACAGGGGGCGTCGATCGAACCCTAAGAGACCGGAACCCTAAGAGACCGGCACGAAAAAAGGCCCCCGGTTCACCGGGGGCCTTCTTCCCTTGACCTACGCTACTTCGTGATCTTGATCGGCGACTTCAGCGTCACGGTCGCCGGCGACTCGGCGCTCGTGAAGGTTCCGGTGAACACCGCCTTGCCGGGCTTCTTCCTGTTGGTCATGATCGGCACGTCTCCCGCCGTCGGTTCCACGGTCAGGTCGAAGACCAGCGGAGGACAGGTGTTGTCGTTCGCCGGGATGTCCCCGTCGAGCTTCCAGCCGGCCTTCTTCGACCCCGTCACCTCGAGCGTGATGCTCGTGACGCCGGTGATATCCAGGAACCACACCGAGTGCACGCCACGATCGGCCTGCTCGTCGGTCCTGTCGAGCTCCTCGAGCGAAGCCGGCAACGTGAGCGGCTGGGAGATCGGGATCGCGCCGCCCTGATCGGCACGGCACGCGGGCCCGACTTGGATCACGATCTCACCCTCGCCGAAGACCGTGCCGGTGGCGATGTCTTCGTCGGCGGCGAGGTCGAAGCCCTTGGGAACGCCCAAGGTCACGTGAGCCAGTTCCTCTTCATCGGCCGAATCCTGCTCGACGTGCATCGTGATCCCGGGGTTGGCTCCGGCCTTGGTGTCGGAGAGCTCGAAAGTCATCGTTGGAGAGAAGTCTCCGGCGCCGTAGGCGCTTCCCATCAGCGCGAGCGACGCCGCCAGCGCCGTCGCGAACCACTTAGTCCTTCTCATGGCGTCCTCCTGCCGTCCCTTCAGGCATTGCAACGCAAGCCTCTTAGTGGAGGGAAGATTCGCTACCGGGGGTCCGAATCCTGCGGGGGCCGGCGTCACCTGGAGTCCGGATCCTGCCGGGTCCAGCATTACCCGGGGGTCCGGATCCTGCCGGGTCCCAGCGTCACCGGGGTCCGGCTCCCGCCGGGGCCGGGGTCCCGGCCGGGATGTTCGCGAGCGGAGGGGCCGGGTCGCACCTTTATAGTCCGGCGGATGTCATTCCTCCAAGCGCTTGTCCTCGGGTTCGTGCAGGGCCTCACCGAGTTCGTACCGATCTCCTCCTCGGGGCACCTCGTGCTCGTCCCCGAGGCGATGGGATGGAACCAGCCGGGGCTCACGTTCGACGTGCTGCTGCACGTGGCCTCGCTGATCGCGCTCCTCATCTACTTCTCTGGGGATCTACTCGACCTCGTTCGAGGTATCCGGGCGGGCGCGACGGGAGCCCGGAGGATGGTGTGGCTCCTCGCCATCGGATCCGTCCCGGCCGCGATCGCCGGCATCGTGTGGGGGGACTACTTCGAGCGCTCCTTCGAGGACGCCGAGGCGTCGGCGATCCAGTTGATGGTCACGGCGGTCATCCTGATCGGCGGCGAACAGGCGCTCGCGTGGCACGAGCGCCGGGCCGCTCGGATCGGAAGTTCCCTCGGGGAGATGGACGACCTGCGCACCCCCGACGCCGGAGCAATCGGGGTCGCCCAGGCCCTCTCGATCCTCCCGGGCATCTCGCGCTCGGGCTCCACGATCGCCACGGGCCTGGCCCTCGGCGTGACGCGCAACGCGTCGGCCCGATTCGGGTTCCTCCTGGCGATCCCGGCTCTGTTCGGCGCGGCTCTGGTGAAACTGCCCGACCTGGGGGAGGGCACGCTGGGCCTGGGCGCGGCGGTCGGAGGCTTCCTCGCTTCGCTCGTCGCCTCCTATGCGGCGATCTGGGGCCTGATCAAGTACCTGCGGAGCCGCACGCTCTACCCCTTCGCGGCCTACTGCGTAGTGGCCGGCATCCTGTTCCTCATGATCATCTAGCCCCCCTCGCGTTCTGAACGCTTCAGGGTACGCGCGATAAGCGGTATCTACGCGCGGTTTTTCGGGTCGGCCAAACCGCGCGTAATAACCGCCCATCGCGCGTAGGAGGAGGCGTTCAAAAACCTCTAGGAGCCGGCTACCGTCATCTCGCTTACTAGGGTTGTTGCGCCGCCCAGGGAGCCGCCGAAGGGGAGCCAGCGGCGATCGTCGGCCACGGCCACGACGTTCCGCAGGATCTCGAGCATCGGGAGGGCGATGGTTACCTCCTTCACCGGCCGGCCCGGCGCGCCGTTCTCGAGGAGGCGGCCGGTGGCGCCGACGGAGAAGTCCCCCGTCACCGCGTTCGCTCCCGAATGGACGCCGTGAAAGTCCTGCACCAGAAAGGCGCGCCCGGCCCCCTTGAGAAGGTCCTCGCGCGACTCGCCCGTCGATTCGAAAGCGAGGTTCGAGGGGGCCGGGCCGGGCGCGGACTTGAAGCCGGCGCGGGTGGCGTTGCCGGTCGAAGCTCTGCCTTCCCGGCGCGCGCTGGTGACGTCGTAGAGGAACGACCGCAGGGCTCCGCCGCCGATCACCTCAGTCCTCTGCGTCGGGACCCCCTCGGCATCCCACGGCGCCGAGCCCGGCGCGCCTTCGACGCGACCGTCGTCCCACAGCGTCAGGGCGTCGGACGCAACGACCTCGCCGATCCGTCCGGCGAACAACGACCGTCCTTTCTGGACGGCCTCCCCGGTCAGGGCTCCGGCGATGACGCCGAGGAACTGGCCCGCCGTGTAGCGGTCGAACACGACCGGCATCCTCGCCGAGGGGATCTTCCGCGCACCCAGCACGTCGAGAGCGCGCGCCGCCGAGCGCTTCGCCGTCGCCGCCGCGGCGAGGCCACCGAGACCGCGCGCTAGGTCGAACTCGAATCCCACCTGCGTGTCGTCGTCGTCCGTTGCGATCGCGACCGAATAGCACCAGGCGTCGCTCTGCGAGAACGCACCCGAGATCCCCGCGGTCGTCGCGAGCGCCACCTCGGAGATCGCGTCCGCGTACACGGCATCCTCGACGGTTCTGATGCGAGCGTCTGCCTCGCGCGTCTCGCGCTCCAGCTCGAGCGCGAACTGCACCTTCCGCTCCGGAGTTACTTCGTACTGCCCGGGATCGAGCAAACCCGGCACGTCGTTGGGAGCGTCCGTCCACGCGGGCGCCAGTCCAACCGCGTCGTCCTCCGTCGAGAAGGTCGCGTTGGTGCGCGCTCGCTCGACGACCTCGGCCAGCCCTTCGTCGGTGAGATCCGTCGTGAACGCGAACCCCGGCCTCCCTTCGAAGATCATCCGGACGCCGGCTCCGCGGGGCTCGGCCGACGACAACGATTCGACGGCCCCCTCGAACGCCTTGACCTCGAACGTTCTGGCGTGCGTCAGGAACGCTTCGAGTTCCTCACCCGGGCGGGCGCGCTCGACGAGACTCTCGGCGATCTCGACGAGCCCGCGGTCGGCCGTCACGCTTCGGTACCTCCGACTGTCATCTTTCCGAGGAGCACGGTCGGCATCCCGTTACAGACCGGCGCGTGCTGACCGTCCTTCCCGCACACGCCTTCCTTGCGATCGAAGTCGTAACCGACGGCCTCGATCGCGCCGAGCACCTGGGGTCCGTTCCCGATCAGGTTCGCGCCGCGGATCGGATGCGTTCTCTCGCCGTTCTCGATGAGGTATGCCTCGGACATCCCGAACACGAAGTTGCCGGTCGCGGGATTCACCTCCCCGCCGGCGAACGCCGCCGCGTAGACGCCGCGCTCCACGGAACGGAGGATCTCGTCGGGATCGTCGGGCCCAGGCAGTAGGTAGGTGTTGGTCATCCTCACCAGCGGCAGGTGAGCGTAGGACTGGCGCCGCCCGTTACCGGTCGGGGGATGGCCGATCTTCTGCGCCGAGCGCAGGTCGCTTATGTGTCCAACGAGGACGCCCCGGTCGAACAGCACGGTTCGTTGGCCCGGCGTCCCCTCGTCGTCGACGCCGAAGGAGCCCCACGCGCCCGTATCGCTCCCGTCGTCGACGATCGTCACGTCGTCGGATCCGAAACGCTCGCCCCGGCGGTCGGCGTAGACGCTCGCTTTCTTCACGAGCGTGTCGGCCTCGAGCCCGTGACCGCAGGCCTCGTGGATCAAGACCCCGCCCTGCCCCGGGCCCAGGACCACGGGGAACTCGCCGGCCGGAGACGGTGTGGCCTCCAGCATCCGGAGCGCCTTGCCGGCCGCCTTCGCCCCGAGCTCGGCGGACGGGAACCGCTCGAGGAGCTCCATGCCCCCGGAGTGCCCTGGAGCCTCGAACCCGGTGGCTATGGTGCCGTTCCGCGCGGCGACGACCTGGACCGCGAATCGCACCCGGGTTCGGTCGTCCTCGGCGCGGCGCCCATCGGAAGACGCGACGAGCACCCGCTGCCTCGTATCCATGTGGGTGGCGACGACCTGGCGGATCGCGGCACCGGAGGCACGCGCCGCCTCGTCGGCCGACCGCAGGGCATCGACCTTGTAGGCGGTATCGGTCTCTTCGGGGGCGAGCGCGACCGGGTGGCGGGGCAGTTCCGTGGGCCGTCGCAGATCGGTCGCAACCCTTCCCGGCGCGCCGCCGAGCCCCGCCCGGGCGACGGCCGCCGCCTCCAGGAGCGCGGCCTCGGTGAGGAGGTTCGTGTAGGCGTAGGAGGTGCGCTCCCCGGCGAAGACCCTGATGCCGGCGCCCCGCTCCCGCCCCGAGGAGACGTCCTCGACCCTCGAATCGTCCAGCCGGAGGACCGTCGAGGCTCTGTCCTCCACGAACAGTTCAGACATCTCGCCGCCCGAGGTGAGGGCCTCGGCCAATACCTTTCTTATGAGTCCCTCGTCGAGCATCGACCGAGGATAGCCGTCCCCAACGGCCGGATCCCGCACGTAGGAGACCGTGAATAATCCTCGTGACCTTGTGCGTTCGGGACCTCCCGATGTAACCTCAAGTCCGATATCGGTTACGCATTTGCCCTCAATCCCGGCCTGCGGGCCCTGAGATAAGGAGTCGGGCCTGACGACGAGTGGGTTTGATTACGCCCCGCAGCACCTAGAGCGTCTTGCACAGATCCATCAGAGGTTGATCGAGGCTCGCCGGGAATTGGATGCCCTGATCGGAGATGCCTACCTGCGTCCTCGCGCGTCCATCGTTCCCGTCCATTTCCTGGATCTCGCCTCGGCGGTGGAGAAGCTGCGCTGGGCCGAGAAGGAATGGAGGGAGCTCGATCGGCAGCTCGCCGAGGGGGCGGAGGGGGCGGAGATCGCCTCCGAGCCCGAGGGCGAGGAGTCCGAGCCCGAAGACGAAGAGCCGCACGCCCTGACCTTCACTCACTAACTGTTACCCGTGGCCGAACGGCCCGGCGACAGCTCCTAGCGAGCCTTCATCCTTAGCGCGCCGTCCAACCTGATCGTGGCCCCGTTCAGCATCGGGTTCTCGACGATGTGCCTGACGAGGGCCGCGAACTCCTCCGGCCGCCCCAGGCGGTGAGGGTGCGGGATGTCGGCGGCGAGCCCCTGCCTCGCCTCCTCCGGGAGCCCGGACAGCATCGGGGTATCGAACGTCCCCGGAGCGATGGCCACGCACCTGATCAGCCGGCTCGCGAGATCCCGTGCGATCGGGAGCGTCATCCCCGCGATGCCCCCCTTGGAGGCCGAGTAGGCCGCCTGGCCGATCTGTCCGTCGAAAGCGGCGATGCTGGCCGTGTTGACGATGACGCCTCGCTCCTCGCCGTCGGGCTCCTGTTTCGCGATCGCCTCGGCGCCGAGCCTGAGGACGTTGAAGGTGCCGATCAGGTTCACCCGCACCACGAACTCGAACCGCTCGAGGTCGTTGGCCGCTCCGTCCCGCGTGAGAACACGCCCGGGGAAACCGACCCCGGCGCAGTTGACGACGATGTGAAGTCCGCCGAAGGCTTCGG
>JBOGXG010000326.1:0-4778 GCA_050694195.1 Actinomycetota bacterium
AGCGACACGAGGACGCCCTCGTGATGATAATCGGGGGCCCCTCGCCTCCTACCGTGAAAGTTGGCCCTGGTCTGGATAGACGAGTGAGTTCGGACGACCTCCGCGACCGCCAAGGGCGTCGGGCCAAGCGCCGACCCGAACGCTTGACGATCCGACACCCGTGGCGAAACGTCCTGACCTGCCCTCGACGAGGCTACGGGGAGCTTTGGTTGCTCTGTCTAGTCCCACTTGACAAGACACCGACTGTCTAACTACCCTAGACGCATGGCAAGAGACCTTGAGCGACTCCTTGCGGAGGTTCAAGAGGCCCGTGCTGGATTCGAAGCGCGGCTGGACGATGTGGGGATCGCAAAGGACGAGTACTACTCGGCTGTCCGACGTCTCAATGCTGCCGGCATGCCTTTGCGTGAGATTGCCGAGGCGCTGGGCCTGAGTCATCAACGTGTCCACCAGATGATCGGCGAAACCGAGGGCAAGAAGCGTCTCAGAAGAGCAATCACCAAGGCCGCCCGCGCCGGTGGCGCTGCTGTGATCTGTCTTGGCCTGGCAGGTGGCGGATGGCTTGCCGCGCGCACCTTCGATACCGATCCCGGCGATGGTCCGCGAGAGGCTAGGGATGGAATCTCGCAAACCCCAGAGGAGGGCACGCATCCGTCGAGCAGGCTTCCGGTGGCCTCGGGTGAGGGCTCCGAGCTCCGGGAGAGCATCCGGTTGGCCTTTGGTGACCTGGAGGCTTTGGCTCAGGCCCTCGACGAGCAGCTCCCCAAGAGGATCGACCCGCAGTTCGACTTCGCCGCGAGCGACGCAATCGAAATGCTTGAACGCGCTCTAGAGGCTGAGGCCTCTGGCCTATTGGGTCCAGAAACCGACGAGTAGGTGCGACGGCCGCTATGCACCGATCAACGGCTTGGATGAGAAAACTCCGGGGCTCCCGCCGTCTTGTTGCTTCCTTAGTCTTAGTTGCTGCGGCGACTTTGCCGATGACGGCGGGATCTCTTGTGCAAGCGTCGGCCAAGGACCCGGCGCCGATCGCGTTGGGAGGAACAACGGTGATCACTGGGTCGACCAGTGCGTACGTCCCCGTTTCGATCGACAGAAAGGCCAGTCTCAGCCGCACGATCCTGCCTCGCTCCGACTCAGGGCCGACCAAGGACATAAGCATCGCGGGCGACGGTCGGCTCGTGGGGATCGTTGTCGTCCCCGATCCGCCACCGGATGGCCTTAGCACGGAGGACTTCGTGATAGCTGGTCGCTTCGCTCGCTGCCCGGAGCCCGGGTGCGCGCCCGGCGACAGGGCGATCAACTTCCAGTTTCCCGGCAAGTATGTGAAGGGCCGACCGGTGACGCTGTCGCCGGGGCAGTACCGCCTGTACCTTCTCGCAGACGGTAAGCCGGTCCGTGTTGTCCTGAGGCTGCACGGCCTGAGCGGCACCAAGTCTCTTCGACCGCGACTGCCCGCGCCCGCCGACTTGCGGACCCCGCCTAAGACGCTCGTGTCCGACTCGGCGAGCCCATATTTCGCCGCAGGTGACACCTACAAGGCAGGGCTCCGAGGCATCTTCCTGACTGCGCTGTGGGCACGCTCCAGTCCCGCCCAGGATTTCGTCTACGGCTTCTGCCACCACGCGAACCTAAGTCCCCTTCCTCCCGAGGTCGTCTATGGCCCCCAGTGCGAGGCTCTCGCCGCCGCCGGCGGGGGGGTGACCGCGTTCGGGTATTTCGGGGATGAAAGGGGTTTTAACGTGACACTCCTCGCGGACTACACCGAGAGCCCCGCTCCAGAGTCGCCCGATGGAACCGCCGGGCTGGGTGCGTGGATCTCAGCCACCGGCCCGCTCGATCACACTGGTTCTCAAGGCATGTTCCTCCGTTGGGATGAATGAGACCAACGCCTGCACGTGACCGTCACCTATTCATTTGATGCAGCGAAAGCCGCGCAATTGTCGTTAATTGAATTTGCGAAACGGGCGCGCGGAAGGCACACCTCCCCCCTCCTTTTGGCGGACGGGTGCAGCGAGGGATAGGGCTTGACCTGGGCAAACGGCGAATGCGTGGGACCGACCGCCGCCGTCCAAAACGCCGGCGAGGGGCGTAGGCGAGAGCCATCGCCCCACCTATTGCCCCCGGAGTGCCCCACCGATCGCGCTACCCCTCGCTCCGTGCGCGCTCGACCATGGTTTCGATTTCGCGCGTCGGCTCAGCCCATGGTCCGAGAGCTACGCCAATGAGTAGCTCGCCTGCACGCAAACGGGGGACGTACTCGGTCGCCCCTTTCGTTCGAATCCCGCCGGGGGCACACACAGATGGGTGCGCGCCCTCCATAAGGGGACGTCAGTTCCTACCCACACCTGTCCTGCGCCCATCTAGTGACTTTGCCGCCCATCTCGTCCGCCAGTCGGCCCCGAGATGGCGACAACCTGTCTATAGCCTGGCGAGCTTGAGGCGTGTTTTTCCCTCACGCTGTCTTATTAGCGCGCGGAGCCTGAACAAAGGTGATCACAGGTATTCACCTCGGCGAACAGAGAAAAGCGAGAGAAGGGGACGTCGATGAGCAAAAGGCGGGATCGCGGGCCGATCGATGTGTAGAGGAATGACCACAAGAGATCAGCACACCCGATTCCCGCACATCACACTGTCAATCGTCGCGGTAGGTTTGACCACCCTTCTGCTCCGGCCCGACCCGGCGCCTGCCTCGGCCTACAACCGGCCTGGAATGAACGAGGTGTTGACGAAATCCGCCGCGGGAGAAGGGAACAATCCGCCCACACCGTCGGAGATGGGTTTCGAGCATCTGGCGACCACGATGACGCCGAACGCTAGGTATGTCGCATTCGAAAGTCCCCTCAGCGACCTGGTGACCTCCGACACGAACCTCGCCACCGATGCCTTCGTGCATGACCGGAAGACGCGCCGCACGCTCCTCGTCTCGTTGTCAACTGAAGGCTCTCAAAGCGTGAATGCGGGTAGCGGGTTGGACCTCGACCGCGGCAACTTCAGACCGTTCATAAGTGCCGACGCACGATTCGTATCGTTCGACAGTGACGCTGCAAACCTGGTTTCCGGAGACACGAACGCCATGCGTGACGTCTTTGTTAGGGACCTGAGGAGGGGTCGCACGGAACGGGTATCACTGCGCACGGGAAGGATTGAGGCTCGTCGCCAACCGGTTGATCAAGTGGGCCGCGGGTCACGGCGAGCAACGCTATCCGGCGATGGCCGTCTCGTCGCCTTCGAGAGCGACGCACAAGATCTGGTGCAGGATGACACGAACGGCGCTACCGACATTTTCGTCCATGATCGTAAGAGCGGCCGTACGCAGCGCGTATCGGTATCCACGGAAGAAAACCAAGGTAGCGACCCAACTTTCGTCCCCGCCAGTTCATGCCCTTCGATCAGCGCGAACGGACGTTTCGTCGCCTTTTCGAGCAACGCGAGCAACCTCGTGGAAGGAGACACGAATGAGATCACCGATGTCTTCGTCCGCGACCTGAAGAAACGCACGACAGAGCGCATCTCGGTTCTCTCGGGTGGCGGTCAATCCCGCGGCGGAGTACTGGGTGGCTCATCGACGTGCGCAAACATGAACGTTGCCTGGAACGGCCACGTGATGAGCGGGAACGGAAGGTATGTCGTGTTCGAGAGCGTCGCCCGGGATCTGGTTCCGAACGACCGTAGCGACGGTCCAACAAACACAAACGTGTTCGTCCATGATCGAAAGACGCATCGCACCGAGCGCGTGTCGGTCACAAGCAACGGCGAAGAGGCCTCGGGGAAACCTTTCGTCATGTTGGAAGGTCGCGGCGGCTCTCACTCCGCTTCGGTGAGCGCAGACGGGCGCTTCGTGACGTTCTATAGCCACGCCAACGATCTGGTCACTGGCGATACTGGGAGTTTCGGGGCTCAAGGGGATGCCGAGATATTCGTCCACGACCGCTTGACGGGGTCAACGGAGATGGTCTCCGTGCGCGATTCAGGAACAGAACTATCCGGATGTAGGGGAGTCGGAGGGAATTCAGCCCCCGTGGCACAAGGCTCCGCAATCAGCGCTGATGGTCGGTTCGTATCGTTCCTTAGCTGCGCCGACGAGATCGTCAAGAACGATCCTCACGTTTGTCCGACTGGGACCTGTGCGTCCGGGCAACGCAACGTCGACGTATTCGTCCGCGATCGCGGTCTAGCCCTTGGCAGCGGCCAGGTCGTCGGTTCCCCTAGCCGGCAACGCTTGGCGCTCGGTAGGAATGGTGAGCGCGGCGGTGGAACGATCGTGGGTCATGATCCGACCGATGATGCCGTTAACCCGGGACTCGAAACCGGACACGAGCTTCGCGGGATCCGCATCAGCCACCGACCGGCTATGCGAGATCTCTTCGTCGTTCTCGAACTTGAGTCTCTGCCCCGTACCCCGGTACTGGTTGGAGCCACCTCCGGGAGCGTCTATGTGGTGCAGTTCGAAGTTGATGGAAAAGTCTATGAAGCGCGGGGGGCTTCGTCAGGCTTCGGCGTACGTGGCGAGACAACCGCCGATTTCGGCCTTTTCTCATGTACCGAGGACACAACCGGCAAGAGATGCATGAAGATGGTGGATGCTAGCGGTGGCTTCGGAACAACGGGAGACCGGATAACGATTTCCTTGCCGCTTGAACAACTTGGTTTCGACGACGGGGGACGCTTGTCAAATGTCCAGGGATTCACCGCGCTGGGGAATTATCTCCTTGGCGCCAGAAGAGTCCTTGATACCGTGCGGATCTGAGAAGGAGGCCGCAGATCCGCACCCACAC
>JBOGXG010000327.1:0-3229 GCA_050694195.1 Actinomycetota bacterium
GCTCAAGGTCGGCCTTGGTCTGACGCCGTCTTTGCCGGTAGGTCCGGAGTAGATCGCGGGTTTCAAGCAACTGACTCTCCGTAAGAACCTCCGAGGCATCAACGCCAAGAGAGGCGCTACGTTCAACCTGTGCCTCCAGGCGCTCAATCGAGACATTCAGCTCAGAGCTTCGCTCCCGCAGCTCAATCAGTTCCGCCAGCCAGCAGGCAGTAAGAACCTCGTCGAAATTCAAACCGTGGGCGGCAACCCACTCACGAAGGAAGGCTTCGCTACGCTGCTTGACCCCTTCCGCCCACTCTTGGAGCCGGGGCGTCATCAGCAGACCCTTTACCGGGTCCGCGACTCTCGATTCATCGCGTGACGCGATTCTGATCATCCGCAAATCGGGGTGAGTGTTCTTCAGACGCTCTAGAGCGTTGTCAAGAGCCACATTGGTCTGGCTTGTAAGCAAAATCCGAGCGCGTTCATTTCGCTTCAACTCCTGGGTAATCAGCTCGGTTATGAATGTCGTCTTGCCGGTGCCTGGCGGCCCTTGGAGAAGAAAGATTTGAGGGGAACCGAGCGCGACGGACACTGCGGTCTTCTTGTCGGAATCCAAAGAAGTGTCATTCCAAGACCCCACGGCGAACGGCGACGGAGATAAGGCCTGATCGGGTCGCACTACCAGGTCCTTCAGGAGCGGCTCTGCAAGTTCAGCTGTCTGAAAACGCAAAGCGTTCAGAGCAGACTTCTGGCGCTCGAGAGCCGAGCGCGAACGGCGAGTATCTATGACCAACCGTCCTGAATCAGGGAAGAGCCGAGGATATTGGGCAAGTATCAGCGTCGCTTCTGCTCCATCGAAGGCATGGATGGCTGCCTCGCCGATGACAGATCCATCATCGGCAAGGACGAGGCGCTCTTGCCCAACAATCTCCTCCTCTCCCGGCGACTGAGCAGCTACCTCGATTCGCCGCCCATCCTTCGACAGGGTTCGGAAGGTGATCGGCGCCTGACGCTCCTCCTCCGCGCTTTCCCGCGCTTCGAGCTGGCGTCTCCACTGCTCGAATATCCGTTCACGTTCCCGTCTGGCGCGCTCGGCTGACTTTTGGCTTTCGAAATCTTGAATCGCCTGGTAGGCGACCCGAAACAATTTCGTCCCTTCGGGTCTATTCCACGGAGGATCAAGCGAAAGCTCGCCGCGAAGTGGCATTGCGAACTGTCGAGCGAGATCAAGTTCGCGAGGGCCGATCATGCGGGCGTTGATGAAGTCCAAGAAGGGGGGATCATCCACGGCAGCTCGGAACCGCCAAGACTCGCCATAGAGCAACAGATGCCCGCTCTCATCCGGAGCCAGTTCGGCCAGGACCCCCTCCGGGAACTCGTCCTGGAGGAACTGGTTCTGCGCTACGCGATCTGTAGTGCCCAGGGCCCCTTCAAGGGAATCCGCGACTGTTCTTGTTAAACGGACGTGGAGTCGTGGCCTCGGAAGGCGGTCTAGGTTGCGATCTCTGCGTAGGGTCTCGAGAAGATCAAGGAGAAGCGGGGCGTTGGCGGGGCGATCCTCAGGATGGTCGACCGAGACGCAGCGACGAATCAGATCCTTGACCTCATCCGGGGCAGGCAGCGTCTCCGTCGCCTGAGCAAGATCTCCATAGTCATCGACCTCGTGCGGCGACAAGCACGCAAGTACAAGGACGCCAAATCCGAATACATCTCTGCTGTAGTTCGATAGTGATGCTTTGTCCGGTGGTGCGAATGGCTTGGAGACGAAATCCGCGACCGTGTGTCCCGTAGCATCTAGATCTCGCTTGAATTTGCTGATGCCAAAGTCAGCCAACTTCGGCTTTCGCTGACTGTCCAACAGGACGTTACTTGGCTTTACATCGCGGTGGACAACATGGCGTTCGTGGGCGAAGGCCAATGCTCGGGAAAGAGGTAGACCGAATCGGTCGAGGAATTCATCCCATCCACCATCTCTCACTTCCTTCAGGACATCCTCAAGTGTGTTGTCCATCCACTCAAGAACGAGAAAGTAGCGAGAAAACGCTTCCTCCCAACCCGAATCTCGAATCTGAACGATGTTGGGGTGCAGAAGCTCCTTGAGTGATGTGACCTCCCGTTCAAAGAGCGTCCTGGCGTCCTGCTCCGTTACATCAGCACGTATCAGTTTTACGGCGACCTTCGCCCCCGTTGCGGCCTCAATGCCGGCGTAGACATCGGCAAGCCCGCCTTCTCGTGGAGGCTGGTCAAGGAGGAAGTAAGCACCACCCGCGATCTGTTTCCCGGCAAGTGAGCTCAACGTGAACCCCGGGTTTCCGTTGGAAAGCTCCGGCGCACTCTCATGCGGTCAGGTTCGCGAATGGACGCGTGCCATGAGCGGCGACGAACTCCCCGATTGACTTTGTTTCTTCACCACGCGCGTCACCGCCCTCGGGGAGGGCGCGCCAGGCAACGGGGAGTCGGTGGCAATCCTCTATCTGCCAGATGTATCGCCCACCCCAGTGTCCAATCGGCCGTCCTGTTCCGAACTGGGCGTACTGCTTGATCCGTCTCTGAAGCCGCTCGGCCTTGCCTATGTAGATGACGGAGGCGCCAGGCACCCAGTGCCTCACGAGCGTGTCCACCTCAACCTTTGGGTTCTTGGCTTTGAAATGCCCGCCGCAGCTCTCTGCTACGAAGGTAGGTGGTTGGCTATGCTTCCATAGGATGACGTACGTGCCGGGAGCCGTTGGGATCTCTGCCAGCCGCCCCGCTAGGAGCTCGTCAAAGGGCACAAACCCTCGAAACCCCCGCTGAACTAGATCGGGTCGATCCAGCATCCAGTCCTTCCTCCTAGCTCTGCCTCGACCCCTTGATAATGGCCCAAGCCTGCGACAGCAACACGATTCCGGCAGCGCGGGGTCGGATCCCGCCTGAAACCGGAGAGAAAAGAGAGAGATTTCGGAGAGATAACGGCTGCCCGAGAAGGCTTTCAGGGGCAGGCAGGAGTCTCTGACTCCCTCCCGTGTGCTGTAGAGGTTCACGGTTGGTGGAGATGGAAAAACGGCGGCTTCATCCACCTGCTGTTCGGCCGCGGAGTCATCAGAGGGGTCGTCTGGGTTCTGGCCTATCTCTTCGTCCAGGGCGTCGTGGGCACGCTGAAGGATCCAGCGATCACCAGTTCCCGTCGCGAAAGTGCAGGTCGCGCCTGCACAGATGCGCTACGAACCCTGCCGGGGGCACGTTTGACCCACTTATTCGAACTCGGGCG
>JBOGXG010000328.1:0-1922 GCA_050694195.1 Actinomycetota bacterium
GGTCGCAAGATCGGGATGACCCAGGTCTTCGACGACGACGGTCACGCGGTGCCGGTGACCGTCGTCGAGGCCGGGCCCTGTCATGTCGCGCAGGTGAAGCGTTTGGAGACGGACGGCTACTCCGCGATCCAGATGGCGTTCGGATCGGCCAAGCGCGTGAACAAGCCCACGGCGGGCCATCTCGGCAAGGCGAATATCGACAACGCTCGTCATCTCGTCGAGCTACGACTCGATGACGTATCCGACTACTCGTTGGGTGCGGAGATCAGGGCAGACATCTTCGAGCCGGGCGAGACGATCGATGTGGTGGGTGTGACCAAGGGGAAGGGCTTCGCCGGCGGGATGAAGCGCCACAACTTCAAGGGTCTGTCCGCATCACACGGAACGCAGAAGAAACACCGTTCGCCGGGATCGATCGGCGCCTGCGCAACTCCTGCCCGGGTTTTCAAGGGCACGCGCATGGCCGGTCACCTCGGCCACGTTCGAGTAACGACGTTGAACCTGAAGGTGATCAAGGCAGACGCGGAGCGGAACCTCCTCCTCATCCGGGGAGCGGTTCCGGGCCCGAAGGGTGGGCTCGTGATGGTGCGCTCCGCGATCCGGGCGGTTCGCCGTGACAACACGAAGAAGGCCAGCTGATGGCAACCAAGGTCAAAGCTCAAGTCATAGACGCAACCGGCAAGAAGACCGGCGAGCGCGACCTGCCCGAGGCTCTCTTCGGAGGCGACGTGAACGTGCCTCTGATGCACCAGGTCGTCACCGCACAGCGCGCCGGCGTGCGGGCCGGGACGGCGTCTACGAAGACCCGGTCCGAGGTGCGGGGCGGTGGGCAGAAGCCGTGGCGACAGAAGGGGACGGGCCGCGCGAGGCACGGTTCCATCCGCAGCCCGATCTGGGTCGGCGGTGGAGTGGTGTTCGGGCCGAAGCCTCGCAAGTACACGCAGAAGCTCCCGAAGAAGATGCGGGCCGGCGCGCTCCGTTCGGCTCTGGCCGCCAAGGCTCAGGGCGGCGGCATCTGGGTTCTCGACGGCTTCAGCGAGCCCCGCACCAAGACCGCTGCAGCCTGTCTTCGGGCCGCCGGGATCGAGGGACGCGTTCTCATCGTGGTCAACGCGGACGACGAGAACAGCTCCATCGTGCATCGAGCGTTCCGGAACCTAGCGAGATCGGCTTTCTCGTACGACCGTTCGTTGAACGTGCACGATCTACTGCTCGCCGACGCGGTCATATTCACGAACAAGGCCTTCGACAACTTCACAGGGAGCAAGGAGGTATCGCGATGAGTTCGACGAAGAGCGATCCGCGCGATGTGATCCTCGCTCCCATCGTCAGCGAGAAGTCCTATTCGCTCATCGACAACAACGCCTACACGTTCCTGGTGCACCCGGATGCGAACAAGACCGAGATACGCCAGGCGGTCGAGTCGATCTGGGAGGTAAGAGTCGTTTCGGTCAACACGCTCAATCGCAAGGGCAAGTCCAAGCGCTTCCGCTACACCGTGGGGAGACGCTCGGACACGAAGCGTGCCGTTGTGAAGCTGGCCGAGGGCGACAAGATCGAGATCTTCGAGCAGCAGGCCTAAGGGGTAGCCATGCCGATACGTAAATCGAAACCAACATCTCCGGGTCGCCGGTTCCAGACGCATTCCGACTACTCTGAGGTCACTCGGACCAAGCCGGAGAAGGGTCTGCTCGAGCCGAAGCCGCGCAAGGGGGGCCGGAACAACCACGGCCGGGTCACGGCTCGCCACCAGGGCGGCGGAAACAAGGTCCGGTACCGCGTCATCGACTACCGGCGGAACAAGGACGGCGTGCCGGCGAAGGTGGCTCACGTCGAATACGACCCGAACCGGAACGCACGAGTCGCTCTCCTCCACTACAAGGACGGGGAGAAGCGGTACATCCTGATGCCCAACCGGGTGA
>JBOGXG010000329.1:0-5593 GCA_050694195.1 Actinomycetota bacterium
TGCTCGCCGGGAGTGTAGGTCTCGCAGACCGCGGGCTTCTTGTTCTTCTTGATGCACTTCTTCTTCTTCTTGCCCTTGAGCCCCTTGCACGGATTCTTCACAGGCTTGGGCTCCTCGGGCTCCTCCACCCCGGGAGTCTCGGGAAGTTCGCCGCCAACTCCTGCGATCAGGTAGTCGCTGCCGCGCTTCGTGTTATCCGATTGTGCCGCGGACGCCCAATTCGTGCGGTCAGATCCCACTGCGAGCCGAGAGACTGCGTACGCTCCAGTGATCGTTCCGCCGTCAGCAAGGAGAGGGCTAGCAGACCTTGGGAACGTAAGCGTCGTGATGCCAGTTCCATCCTCGAGGGGTTCCAGCGCGACCTCACCATCAACGAGCGTGTCCAGCGCGTTGCAAGTGTCTTCGAACTCCGCGAAATCGTCCGATAGATAGGTCGATGTATCCCCTGCCGTGGCGTGCTGGCCGCCGATGATCGTGCGGAAGTTCAGACAGCCACGAGGGTCAGCTCCGGAGGCTCCTTCACCAGGATTGGCGGCAAGACGGTAGTAAACGGTCGTAGTTGCCGGCGCCGGTGCCTGCGTCAGGAAGTGGACCGAAAACTTGTCGGCGGTGTGACTGAACCATATCTTGATGAAATCCGTAACTGTGCTCGGATCGGCAGGCGTGGCGTTATCCCCCGTGGGATGTCCCGCCGGTGTGATGTTGTCCTGATCGTTGAGGAAGTTAGCGTCGTTGATCGGATCCTCGATCTGGACCGTGGCCGGAATCTCGGTTGCCGCCTGAGCCGGTAACGCGGTGAAAACTGCCCCTATGAGAGCAGCCGTTAAGACGAGCGCCAGTGATCGTCGTTTCATCCTGTCCCCTTTATGAAGGCGGTCGGCCCCCCTCGCCGCCCGCAGAACCGCCTAGTGACGGGCTATGCCCGTGGCTAGATGGTTCGTCGCCGTTGAGGCGATTCCTCCCCCGCTCGGAGGGTGGCACGGAGGGCCCCAAACACGGGCACGGACCTGCCACCACGCGTCAGGAGATCAACTTTGCCGCGCTCGAGCGCGTTTATGCACTCCTCTGCTCCGGAGAACGGTCGGAGTCTCGGGAGGCCGGGCCGGGCTACTTGCGGAGGGGGGCCCTGGCTCCGGCGGCGCTCGCCGACTCCTTGTTGTACATGTCCTCGACCACGTCGGAGTAGATCTCGTTTATCTGCTTGCGCTTCACCTTCATCGTCGGCGTGATCTCGTTCTCCTCCTGGAGGAAGTCGCGCTCGAGGACTCGGAACTTCTTGATGCCCTCGACCTTCGCGAGGCTCTGGTTGACCTCGTTGATGGCCCCCTCGATCTCCTTGAGAGTGCGCGCATGGTTGCAGACCTCGGCGCCACCGCCTTCGATGCCGTGCTCCTGGGCGAACCCGGGCACCTTCTCCTCGTCGAGCGTGATCAGCGCGCTGAGGAAGGGCCTCCGATCGCCGATCACGACGACCTGAGAGATCAGCGGATGGGTGCTCTTCAGCTTGTTCTCGATCTCCTGCGGGGCGATGTTCTTGCCGCCGGCCGTGATGATGAGGTCCTTCTTGCGGTCGGTGATCCTCAGGTAGTTGTGCTCGTCCAGTTCACCAACGTCGCCGGAGTGAAGCCAGCCATCGTCGTCGACCGTCTCCTTGGTCGCCTCGTCGTTCTTGTAGTAACCGGCCATCACGTTTCCACCCCGCGCCAGGATCTCGCCGTCCTCTGCGATCTTTACCTCCATGCCTCGCAGCGGGGTCCCGACCGTCCCGATCTTGATCGCGTCGGGTGGGTTCCACGAGGTCGGCCCGTTGTCCTCGGACTGGCCGTACCCCTCGGTGATCTTGACGCCGATCGAATGGAAGAACCAGATCAACTCGGGACTGAGAGGTGCGGCAGCCGATAGCGCCAGCCGACATTCCTCGAGCCCGAACGCCGCACGGATCTTGTGCAGGACGAGCTTGTCGAGTGCCGCGTGCTGAAGCTTGAGCCCCAGCGGGATCTTCGCGTCGGCCAACTTCCCGCCGCGCGCGACCGCCTCCTGCTCGAGAACCGTGACCTTCTTGCCGACCTCGATCGCCCTCTTGGCGAGTTTGGCCTTGCGATCGTTCGGGTCGGAGGCAGCCATCTTGGCGGTCACGCCGGCGTAGAACTTCTCCCACACCCTCGGCACGCCGAAGAAGTACGTCGGCTTGCATGCCTGCAGGTCGGGCAGCAGCGTCTCGAGCGATTCGGCGAACCACGTCTCGGTGCCGTAGTAGATCTGCAAGAGGTGCGAGATCATCCGCTCCGCGATGTGCGAGAGCGGCAGGTAAGAGAGGGCGCGCCCCGTTGCCGCGTCGCCGATCGGGATGTGCTGTTCGGAGTGGGTCGCGGTCCACCAGATGTTGCCGTGCGTCAGCATGACGCCCTTCGGGTTCCCGGTGGTCCCCGACGTGTAGACGAACGTGGCGAGGTTCTCCGGCTTCACCGACCGAACGGCCTCGTCGTAACGGGTGTCCTCGACGCCGTCGCCGAGCGCGAGGAAGTCCTCCCACGCCAACACGAAATCCTTGTCCGCGTCCCCCTGGTAGCCCGAGATAACGACGACCTTCTCCAGGGCGGGAAGCTCGTCCCGCACCTTGAGGACCTTGGCAAGCTGGTCGGGGTTCTCGACGACGGCGACCTTGGAGTCCGAGTCGCTGATCACGTGACGGACCTGCTCCGGCGAGTTCGTGATGTAGATGGGTGCGGTCGCCGCGCCGATCGACATGCAGCCGATGTCGGCGACATGCCAGGCCGGCAGGTTGCCCGATAGGAGCGCCATCTTGTCCCCGTTCCTCAGGCCCAGGGCGATCAGCCCCTTGCCGGCACGGCGCACTTCGGCGCCGTAGTCCCTCCAGGTGATGTCCTTCCAGGCGCCGGCCGACTTGTATCTCAGGGCGACCTTGTCGGGGTGCTCTCGGACCCGCTCGAAGAAGCGGTCGATGATCGTTTGGGCCGGCATGAGGCGTTCCCCCTTTGCAGACTGCGTTAAACGAAGGACCTCAGTCTAAGGGGAGCGAGGAAACCCGATTACGGCCCCGATACGGTCCGGGATCGGTGGATGACTGAACAACGCCCACACCGCAACCGCAGGAGGCCGCAGGTCCGCAAGGTTGGCGAAAGCCAGTCGGCGGAAGGTCGCCACCGCCGTATCCGGATCGCCGGTCAGGTCGATCGCGACGGCATCGGCTTGGGACTCGTGATGGCGCGACAGGGTGCTCTCCAACGGCAGGAGGACCACGGTCATGACGGCGAGGTAGAGCAAGAGCAGCGGGATCGCCCTGAGGTCGCCGACCCCGCTCGCACCTCCCCATGACCACAGGCTCTCGTTACGGCTCAAGAGATAGAGGAGCCCGAAACCGACGAAGAGCCCGACGGAGGAGGCAACCACGCCCCTCACCACGTGGTTCTCCTTCTTGTGGCCGAGTTCGTGACCGACGACGAACAGGGTTTCCCGCTCACTGCCGGCATCGAGGAGGGTGTCGTACAAGACCATCTGCTTGGACGAGCCGAGGCCGGCGACGTAGGCGTTCTCGGATGTCGTTCGCTTGCTGGCGTCCGCGACGACGACGCGCCCGATGTCGACCCCCGCATCGTTGGCAAGGGCGACGATGCGATCTTCGAGCACCGGATCCTCGATCGGCGTGAACCTGTTGAACCACGGCGCGATCACAAGTGGATAGAGGAAGACGAGCAGCGCGGTGAGCACGGTGAACGCGAGCCAACCCCAGACCCACCAGGTGCGAGGGAACCCCCTCACCATCGCGAAGAAGGTGACCGCGGCGACCGCCCCGATCACGGCTCCGATGACCATCCCCTTGGCCTGATCGACGGCCCAATCGCCGACCGACTGAGTGGACAGATCCCAGGCGTGTTGGATCGCGTAACCCTGTACGAAAGACAGCGGCAACAGAAGGAGCGTTGTCAGGACGGCCATCGCGGCACCGAGGAGGAGGGCCTGTACCGGCCATCCACCTCGCCAGTTCGAGGTGCCGTCGACGAGATCTCGGAACGGGCCGCGGGCGAGGAGCAGCAGCGCGAGGAGCGGAAGCAGCACGCGCAGAACGAAGCCGAGGTAGGTCGGTCCGCGGTAGGCGCCGTGGCGAGCGATCTGGTCGTCGGTGAAATCCGCGCCCAGCGCCGCGGAGGTCGCCTCCGCTCTGGGCTTGTCGTTACGAACCGAGGCGGGCGTGCGGGAGACGAGAGCCAGGATCCCCGCCGAGAGCAGCGACGCCAACCCCGCTATGAGGATCAGCTTCGGCCACGTCATTCACAGACCCTAGTTTCTGCGCGTCGAAAAGCCGCTAAACGCAGCGAATTCTGGCGAAGAAACCGGTTAGGCGGTGTCGGCGACCTCGGGATCCTCTTTGCGGGGCCGGAACTTCAGCACCGAGATCAATCCCGAGCCGGCCAGCGTTTGCAGTGGCGGATCGAGATCCTCATCGATCTCGACCCCCTCGGCGGACGGGTGAAGCAGCGCCGTCACCAGGCAGTCTTCGCAGTGAGCCGTCTGATACATCTCGCACTTCGAGCACTCGATCCGCATGGCGCCTCCCTCTGGTCGAACCTGCGCGTGAACCACGGAAAGAACGCTAGCGAGACCGTGTGACAAGAAACCCGGGCCTGGCTCGATCTAGAACGGTGTGGTGAAGCAGTCGGCCAGGGCGGGACCCAGGGGCTTCGGGTTCTTCGCATGCTCGATGGTGGCACCCACCGAGCAGGCGGCGGCGCCGATCAGCACGCCCGGATCCCACGGGTCCTGTGCCGCGGCGGGGACGGGCATGACCGTCGCCAGAACGCCGGCGGTCGCCAGTGCGGCCAGCAGCTTCTTCAAGGTGGTCCTCCCTCCGATCGATGTGCGCCCGGCGGCGCATCGGGGGCTTCTTCTCCAGAGGAGCGCCGGATACCTTCCTCTAGCGGAGGAGGCCGAGCAGCTGGTCCGAGGTGGCTACCGTCGCCCCCTGCTTGCGGGCACGCTCCTGAAGCTCCCGGTCGTTCGTGACGAGAACGACCGGCGCCGGCGGCAGACGCTCGATCAACGCAACTATGTGATCGTCGGCGATCTCATCGGGGGCGGAGAACTCGACCCGCACCGCTCCCCTGCGCCCTCGCGATGTCCCCGGCGGGACCTCGCTCCCGTCGAACACGATGGTTCCGGCGGCCTTCTTGCGACGCACCAGTTTCCCGACTTCATCGATGAGCCTGTCGCGCTGCACGTCGAGATCGAGCGTGCCGAAACCGCCCTCCGCCTTGGTGACGTTGTATCCATCGACGATCAGCGTGACCCCCGGACCGAGCCATTCGCGGAGCGTCTCGGGGGCGTCCTCCATCCGTCCCTTCGGAACCGGCAGCGGTTTCCTGGGCCCCCTCGTGGCCGCCTTCTCCGGTCTCGCCGCCACCTTCGGGGACTTCTTCTTCGCCGCCTGCTTGCGTTCGGAGGCCGCGATCCTGGCCTTCGCCTCCCGCAACTCCTTCCGCGCCTCCTTCAGCTGCAGCCGGAGCTTGTCGCGCTCGAAGGCCACCTTGTCGGCGTCCTTGCGCGCTCGCCGCAGCTCTCGCTCGGCGCGCTCGGC
>JBOGXG010000330.1:0-2842 GCA_050694195.1 Actinomycetota bacterium
TCGGGAAACTGTGGGATCCGCTCGGTGATCATGGGAACTTCATGCTGTTGCTGCCCGGCCCCCTCAAGGTAGTCATCATCGTCGAGGTGCCCCAGGTAGAGCGTGAGCCGTGGACGGTCTCCCGGGACAACCTCCCCCAGATCGAACACCACTTCTGGGATTGGACGCTCTGGCTCGGAAGCAAGGAGCTCCGCGGCGCGCACGATCGCGTCGATGGCGAGCTCACGAAGATGCACGACCACCTGCTGACGCCGCTGGGTGTGCGCGGCCGACCCAAGGATCTCCGCGCCGCGGTCGACAGCTACCGGCGAGGGCGTGCAGAAGCGGAGCACAGGCTGGGCGTGAAGATCGATCGCCGGATGGAAGAGGAGGTCACTCGAGCCCTCCGGGACGCCGGCGTTCTCTAGACGCCTAGGTCTGCTCCCTCTCCTGTTTCCGTTCCGCGATGTGGTCGGCCACCCCGATCCCGGTGAATGGAAGGATGGGTGCCGGGAGCAAGGCGATCGCTCCCGCGATGCGCACGAGGATGAACACATAGACGGCGGCTGCGGCGACGGCCGCCGCTCGGATCCGCCAGTTATGAGCTGCATCCGCCCTAAGAGCGACGATCCCCCCGGCACCGACGCCGGCAACGATGCCGGTCACGCCGTCGCTCGCGAGCGCAGACGCGGGGAGGCCGACGAGAAGCGCCAGCCCCATCGCTTTCACTACCGCCACCGGCGCCCGCGGATGCTGGGACATGAAAGCCAGGACCATGAAGACGAACGGGATCAGAGCCAGACCTAGTGCAAGCGCCGCCGCCGGGTTCGGGCCGGACTCGACCTCGTCCGTCCCCGCGGCTACGAGCGCGGCCAGCAACGCCCAGAAAGCCGGGACCAGCAAGAGGGTCGCGAACGTGATCGCGCGCCATTTCCGCTGCGGCGAGAGAGGTTCGGCTCCCCCCGGCGCCGCTTTGCGGCGCGAAGTCCACTGCACGAGCGTCATCCTTTCACCGAGCCTGCGGTCAGGCCCCTAACGAAGTACTTCTGCAACGAGAAGAAGACCAGGAGCGGGAGCGACATCGAGATGAAGGCGGCGGCCGTCAGGAGATGCCAGTTCTCCCCTTGTGAGCCGACGAGATTCGCGAGGGCGATCGTCAGCACACGGGTGTCCGCGGTGCCCCCGAGGAAGACGTACGCGATAAGGAGGTCGTTCCAGACCCAGAGGAACTGGAAGATCGCGAACGCGGCGAGCGCCGGTACCGAGAGAGGGACGACCAACCGCCAGAAGATCGTGAAGTGGTCCGCGCCGTCCATCTTGGCCGATTCGATGATGGAGGACGGCAGCGAACCGATGTAATTGCGCAAGAGATATGTCGCCAGCGGCAAACCGAAGGCCGTATGGGCCAACCACATCCCGAGGAAGGTCCCGTTGAGATCCAGGTCGGGGAAGAGCTGGAAGGGCCCCCCGACTGCCCCTTGGGCGAATAGACGAAGGATCGGGATCAGCGCCATCTGAAGAGGCACCACCATCAGGCCGACGACCAGCACGAACATGAGGTGGCGTGCGCGGAAATTCATCCACGAGAACGCGTAAGCGGCGAAGGCGGCGATCGTGATGGGGATGACGGTCGCAGGGATCGTGACCGCGAGGCTGTTCAGGAACGCGTTCGCCATCCCACCTTGGTCGAGGGCGAGACGGTAGTTCTCGAAGGTCCATTCCGAAGTATCGAAGATGTTCGCGATAGCCGTCCACCATCCCGTGCTATCGACGAGGGCCTCGGGGCGGAACGAAGTGATCAAGACCCCTAAGGCGGGGATCAACCAGAGGACAACGACCGAGGTCACCGTGATGCGGACGAACCATCCCCCTCTGGAAATGCCGAGGGTCTCGCCCTTCCCGGAGGGGATCATCGGGGCCGGAAGCGGCGGAGTCGTGCTCATCTGATCTCCTCCTGCTCCCTGAACTTACGAACGTTCCAGAGCATCACGGGGATCACCGCTAAGAAGAGGACGACGGCTATGGCCGCTCCCCGTCCATCGTGCCCGCTGATGAAGAACCATTGGATCATGCGTTCCGCGATGACAACGGTCCCA
The DNA here is from genome assembly GCA_050694195.1 of Actinomycetota bacterium. Taxonomy (GTDB): domain Bacteria; phylum Actinomycetota; class CADDZG01; order CADDZG01; family WHSQ01; genus JBOGXG01. The sequence goes on from JBOGXG010000330.1 coordinate 2,076, forward strand.
TCTGCTTCGGCGTTACCGAAGATGAAGACGATGTCGAAGACCTTCATCGCATTGATGACCATGTAGGTCGTCACGACGACGATCGTCGGGACGATCGTCGGGACGATGATCCGGCGGAACACCTGGAACTCCGACGCTCCGTCGATGCGTGCCGCTTCGATGATGTCGTCCGGGATGGCCTTGATGGCTGCCGAGAGCACAACCATCGCGAATCCGGTCTGCATCCAGATCATGATCACCATCAGAAGGAGGTTGTTCCACGGTTCCTGCTGGATCCATGGGACGGGATCCTGACCTACTCCAACCATGATCCCGTTCAAGAGTCCGATGTTGTCCCCGAACCCTTCTGGGCGGAAGCTGTAGATGAGTCGGAAGGTGATAGACGCGCCGGCGAACGAGATCGCCATCGGAAGGAAGATCAATGACTTGGCGAGTGCCTCACCTCGTCGCAGGCGGTCGGCCAAAGTAGCGAAGACCAACCCGATACTGACGGCAACGCCGGGCACGACGACGATCCAACCGAGGGTGTTGCGGATCGCCTTCAGCATCGTGGAATCGGTGAAGACGTAGGAGAAGTTGTCGAGGCCTATGAAGTTCTCACCACGTGCGTCTTGGAAACTGAGGAGGATCGTGTTGAAGACCGGATATACGAGGAAGACGGCCAGGATGACCAGAGCCGGGCCCACGAACACGTAGGGCCGCACGCCTTCGCGGAAAGCAGCGGGCAGTACGTCCACCGCGCGGTTCATGGCCCAGAAGAGGACGAA
>JBOGXG010000331.1:0-10166 GCA_050694195.1 Actinomycetota bacterium
ATCCGGTCGTGTGTTCGGGAGGAACCGGACATGCCGAGGCCGTCGAGGTCGAGTTCGATCCCGAGAAGATCTCCTACGAGGAGCTGGTGGACGCCTTTTGGAACCTCCACGACCCGACCCAGGTGAACCGGCAAGGGCCCGACGTGGGGACCCAGTACCGGTCGGCGATCTTCTTCCACTCCTCCCAGCAGGAGAAAGCCGCTGGCACCTCCAAGGAGCGCGCTGAGGACGGGTTAAAGAAGCCGATCGCGACGGAGATCACCGCCGCCACGTCCTTCTGGCCGGCCGAGGAATACCACCAGCGCTACCTCGAGAAGCGCGGCCTCGCCACCTGCCGCATACCTTCGTAGTGCCCCGAGTCAGCCGAGGCGGGACTTGGCCTCTCTCCGCGCTGACTGAACCCGTTCCTGGGCGCCGAGGATCACCTTCCGGAGGCGGACCGACCGGGGGGTGACCTCCGCACACTCGTCCTCGCGGATGAACTCGAGCGCCTGCTCGAGTGACATCTCCTTATGGGGGATCAGCCGGACGAGCTCGTCGGCGGTGGCGGAACGCATGTTGGTCAGCTTCTTCTCCTTCGTGGGATTCACGTCCATGTCGTCGGCGCGTGAGTTCTCGCCGACGATCATGCCCTCGTACACCTCGACACCAGGTGGAACGAACAACGTGCCTCGTTCCTGCAAGTTGAGGAGGGCGTAGGAGGTCGTCGGTCCCCTGCGATCGGCGACGAGGCTCCCGGTCGGACGCGTCCGAAGCTCGCCGTGCCACGGCTCGTAGCGATCGAAGACGTGGTGCAGCAACCCCGTGCCCCGCGTCTCGGTGAGGAACTCCGTCCGGAAACCGATGAGCCCTCGTGCCGGGACGGCATACTCCATCCGGACCCACCCGGTGCCGTGATTGACCATGTTCTCCAGGCGACCCTTCCGCAGGGCCAGCATCTGTGTGACGACACCCATGAAGTCCTCCGGGGTATCGATCGTCAGGCTCTCGACGGGTTCGCAGAGCTTGCCGTCGATCTCCTTCGTCACGACCTGCGGTTTCCCGACGGTCAGCTCGAAGCCTTCGCGCCTCATCATCTCGACGAGAACGGCGAGTTGGAGCTCTCCCCGCCCCTGCACCTCCCATGCGTCCGGTCGCTCGGTTTCGAACACCTTGATCGAGACGTTGCCGACGAGCTCGGCATCGAGGCGGTTCTTCACCAGCCGTGCGGTCAGCTTGTTGCCTTCCTGACCGGACAGCGGTGAGGTGTTGATGCCCACGGTCATCGACAGGCTCGGGTCGTCGAAGTGGCTAACGGGTAGCGGCCGCGGATCTGCCGGGTCGGACAACGTCTCGCCGATCGTCACGTCGGGAAGACCGGCGATCGCGATGATCTCACCGGGCCCGGCCTCGTCCGTCTCGACGCGATCTAGAGACTCGGTCACGTAGAGCTCCGTTATCTTCACGTTCTCGATCGTCTCGTCGGCGCGGCACCAGGCGACGGGTTCTCCTCGCCGGATCGTTCCGTGGAACATGCGGCACAGCGCTATCCGGCCCACGTAGGGAGATGCGTCCAGGTTGGTCACGAGAGCTTGCAGCGGATGGTTCTCGTCGTAAGAAGGAGGCGGGATGTGCTCGAGGAGGAGCTCGAACAACGGCTTGAGATCGCTTCCCATCTGGTCCCTGTCTAGAGACGCCCACCCTTCCTTCGCGTTGCAGTAGACGATCGGGAACTCGATCTGCGTGTCGTCGGCGGCTAGATCGAGGAACAACTCGTACACCTCGTTGACCACGTCGGCGATGCGAGCGTCCGGTCTGTCCACCTTGTTCACGACGAGGATCACCGGAAGGTACGCCTCAAGCGCCTTCCGGAGGACGAAACGTGTCTGCGGAAGGGGACCCTCGCTCGCGTCGACGAGCAGGAGGATCCCGTCGACCATCGTGAGGCCACGCTCGACCTCTCCGCCGAAATCCGCGTGACCGGGGGTATCGATGATGTTGATCTTCACGTCTCCGTACCGCACGGCCGTGTTCTTGGCGAGGATCGTGATCCCCTTCTCGCGCTCGAGGTCCATCGAGTCCATCACCCGTTCGGCGACATCCTGGTTAGAGCGGAACGCGCCCGATTGCCAGAGCATCGCGTCGACGAGGGTCGTCTTCCCGTGATCGACATGTGCCACGATCGCGAGGTTCCGGATGTCATCACGCGCGGCCACAGCAGGATCTCCTTACGGGGTTTGGGATACAGACAGTCTACGGCCCCGTGCGACCCGTCCCTCAAAGGTCGCGGCGGGTGAACGCGAACAGCGCCGTGGCTCCGACCGCGGCGACATACCCGAGAGACCACAGAACGAGGACACGCCCGCCGGATTCGGCACCGCCGAGGGGGCCGAGTTGAACGATCACCCGCGTCAGCCCCGTCGTACCGCGCGTCAGGAGATCGAGGCCCGCCTGGTACAGCGCCTCGAACGGGAACGCCCACGAGACGACCTTTCCTATGGTCTCGAGGGTCGGCGAGTCCAAGCCCTCTCCCAGCTGACCAAGCAGGCCGGCCAGAAGGCCGGCTCCGTAGACCATGAACATCACGATGCCGGTGGGCAGTGCCGGAAGGAACACCGAGACGAGCAAGGTCAACCCGATCACGACGATCACGCCACCGAGCAGGGTCAGACCCGGCAGGACGACTGAGACCGGCCACCATCCCCCGGTCCAACCGGTGATCAGGACCGAAGACGAATATAGAAAGCCGACGTAGATAGAACAGACGATCGCCGCTCCTATGAACCGCCCCAGCAACAGACCGGATCGCGCGACCGGTCGCACGACGAGCTGCTGAAGGACACCCGTCTCGGCGTCCCCGCGAACGGCACTGAACGTGAGGAAGATGCCCAACGAGGACGCGAGGAAAAGGGTCACGAACATCGATAGACCCAAGAGAGAGGCACCTCTCAACGCTTGCGCATCGATCATCTCGCTGGACGTGATGCCGCTTGAGGATCGGAACGCGAAATGGTTGCCCAACGCGTAAAGGGCGATGAAGCCGACCGTCGCTATGGGGACGACGATGAGGAGCCGGCGGCGCGCGCACTCCCTGAAGGTGTGCCTCGCTATCGTCCACGCGGTGCTCAAGCTTCCTCGTCTCCTACCTCGCGAAGGTAGACGTCCTCGAGCGTCGGAACGAGCGAACGCACGGAATAGACGCTCTCACCATTCGCCACCAGATCCTTGACCAGGCCGGGGATGTCCTCGCGACGAGCGGATGGGTGCTTCTGCAAACCGGTGGCGGTCTCGATCTCGACACCTATCGGCGTTGCCAGATCTCGAGGACTTCCCTGGGTGACGATGCTCCCCCGGCTAAGGATCACGACCCTGTCGCAAACGAGCTCGACCTCACTCAGCAGATGCGAATTCAGGAGCACCGCCATCCCCCGGGCGCGCAACTCCCTCAGGATGTCGCGGACGACCCGCCGCCCAGAGGGATCGAGAGCGCTGGTCGGTTCATCGAGCAGGACGACGCTCGGCTCACCTACGAGGGCCTGTGCGATACCAAGGCGCTGCTGCATCCCCTTGGACATCTCGTCTACCCGGCGATCGACCGCCGATCCCAGACCGACGAGGTCGAGGAGCTCGCGTCGCTCCGTCGCACCGCCGCGCGATCCCGCGAGCTCCTGATGCAGCTGCAACACCTCCGTCGCCCGCAACCAGTTCGGGAAACGAAAGAGCTCGGCGAGATAGCCGAGTGCCGCGCGGGCCTTGTCCGATCCCGGAGGCGCGCCGCAGACCCTGACCGCGCCGCTGGAAGGTCGTACCAGCCCGCAGGCGATCTTCACGAAGGTCGATTTCCCCGCTCCATTCGGCCCGATGAGACCCACGAGCTCGCCCGGCGCGATCGTCATGTCGACACCCGTCAGAGCCTGGGTGCGCCCATACCGTTTGGTGACTCGCTCCGCTTCGAAGGCCAACGCCACGGGGGAACTCTAGCCAGAGGCGCCCTCGTACCCGTCCCTCGCGCCCGACGCGGTGCAGGGAATGAGGCAGGTGAGGGATCGGCCCGCGCAGAATGTCTCCTTTCGCCCGGCCCCCGGACCCATCCCCGACACGAACGGGAGCAACGATCATGCCGAGAACCATCCGTCTAGCTCTCCTCTGCCTCACGACGACGGCCGCCCTAGGAGCAACGGCTCCCGTCGCGCGGAGCCAGGTTCCCGAGGGGGATCCCACCGACCTCCCGGTCCTCTCCAACGAGGTTCCGGGCGGCACCTTCACTACCAAGGAGGGGGGTCGTATCCATCCCCCACGCAAGACGGTCGACGGCAACATCTCCGATTGGATCGGTGTACCGACGAGGTACGGGGGGACGTCACTCGTCTCCGCGGGAGAGCTCGTCTACCAAGATCATCTTTTCGACGCGCACGGTCCGGATGATGGTCGCGACCGCGATCGTCTGGCCACGCTGGAGCCGGTCACCGGGACGGTACCGGGTGGGTACCGCGCCGAGAGCCTCGCTCAAGCCGACCCGGCCGGCGAGTTCGGCGTCCCTCTACCCGAGCAACTGGCGAGCGACGACACCTACGGAGACGCGATCGACCATCAGGACCACGCCGACCTGGTCGAGGTCAGGATCGGGATCCAAGGCAACGAGATGGTTCTGCTGGCGCGGACGACCACGATGAACGCGGCGGGCGACACCGCTCTCCTGCTGCTCGCCGACACCGCCGAGTCATCGGGCACGGTGGATGTCCCCTACAACAGCGGCCTGACCACCTCGGTCGCCGAGACCGCCGTTTTCCTCGCGGAGGGCTCCGGGATCGTCACCGACCTCGCCGACGGCGTCTCCACCTCGTTGCCGGCGGGGAGCGTCGCCGTCAACCCCGCTGGTTTCACGAACGCTATCGAGGCGAGGATCCCTCTCCAGCTACTGGGCGGGCACCAGGACGTCAACATCGCGCTCGCCGCGGGCGGCCGTGATCCCTCGGGCGGATCGTTCACTCACCTGCCGATCGAGACGGGCGACGATCAACCTCACGCGAACGTGGCAAACGTTGCGTTCCGACACGACGAGCCGGTGCGTATCTGGTTCGAGAAGCAGCAGGCGCTCGCCCTCAACGCCGGCACGATCGATGACTTCTTCACCACCGTCGAGTTCACGCGTCTTCGAACGGGTGCGTCGGAAGGGTTCGCTCCCGGCCCCGGTTATCACGACCGCATCTTCGAATCGACTTCGGCACCAGACATCCTCAAGGAACGCGGACGGGACGGCCTGTTCCAGCATTACGGCGTCAACCTTCCGACCTCGTTCTCGGGAGATCCCTCTCCGCTCCAGTGGTGGCTCCATTGGCGGGGAGGCAACGCCCACACGGGGGCTGCGGTCGTCCCCAAGATCTTCAAACAGTACGGAGAGGACAAGGACACGATCGTCGTGTCTCCTTCCGGTCGCGGGACGTCGACCTGGTACGTGGGGCGCGGGCATGTCGACTACAGAGAGGTCTGGGCCGACGTCACCACCACTTTCCCGATCGATCGGGACCGCGTGTACGTGACTGGCCACTCGATGGGCGGCTGGGGCTCCTACCTTTTGACGCTTCTCTATCCCGACAGGTTCGCGGCCGCGGCCCCCGTGGCCGGACCGGTGACGCAGGGAGCGTGGACGGGACTGGACTTCGAGGGTTGCGATGAGTTCTCCACCGGCGAGGAATCACCGTGCTACATCGCCGCGAACGACAGCCGACCGCGCGATCAGCACACCCGCAAGCTCCTCGAGAACGCGCTGCACGTCCCTTACGCGATCTTGCACGGTACCGACGACGAACTCGTTCCCTATTCCGGGGTTGCCAGGCAGGCGGAACGCTTGGCCCAGCTCGGCTACCGCTTCCGCCTCTACACGTATCCCGGCTACGAGCACTACACGCACCCCATCATGGACCAATGGTCGGAGGCGGCGCGCTATCTCCATACCTTCGTGCGCGAGGCAGATCCGGCGCGTGTCGTCTACAAGCGCGACATGCTGTTCGAGATCGCGACGGAAGAGGTTCAATCCGGCGGCGCGACGTTGAACTTCGACTTCGATTCGGCCTACTGGATGTCGGAGCTGACCCCGGTAGACGAGAGCGCCGGGGTTGCCGCGTTCGACGGCCGCTCGCTCGCGCTCCCCGAGACGGCGCATCTCGCGGTTCCCGACACCGGCGCGCCGACCGCGCCGGGACAGCTGGGGCCGTACGTGATCACCGGCATCCAGTGGCTGCCCGACCCGACCGCGGGCACGACCGAGGGGTCCAACGCCTTCGACATCGACCTCACCGGAGCGCGCGCGGTCCGGCTCGACCTCGACCGGATGGCGCTGGACGCGAACGCGCCGATCGACGCCGGCGTCTCGACCGAGGCACCTCTCGATCTGCGGCTCGACGGTGGTTGGACGACGGCACCGGTGGTCACCGTCGATGGTGCGCCCACCGCGGCGTCGCTCGTCGACGGCGTGCTGACGGTGCCGGTCCCCGCCGGCGACCACGTCGTGACGTTGGGCGCTTAAACGGAAAGCGGACGGCAGCTCCGGGGACCACGCGCGACGCTCCGGAGCTGCCTCCGGGTCCTACTCTCCGTTGTCCGGCCATCCGAGTGCGGCAAGGATCGCCTCGAAAGTGTCCACGAGCTCACCCCCTTCCGTGGAGTCGGGACATGACTACGTGGGTAACCGGTACAAACCTCCTAAGTAAGGCCAAAACCGTAACCTTCCAGGACGTATCGCCCTACATCGGGGGTATTTGCTTGTTAATGTCCCCCTCATGGCGACCAAGGAGGCCCTCGGTAGGAGGCTGCTGAGGCTGAGAACCGAACGGGGCCTGACACAGAAAGAGGTCGCCGAACCCGAATACACCGCGTCCTACATCAGCACGATCGAGGCCGGCCGCAGGAAGCCGTCGACGCAGGCGATCGAACACTTCGCCCGCCGTCTGGGACTCGATCCCAAGGAGATCCTCACCGGGCAGCCGAAGGATCTCGACGTCAAGCTCAACCTCGACCTCCAGCGGGCGAGGATGATGGTCTACGAGGGAGACATCGAGGAGGCCGTCGCGATCGCCGGCCAGGCGCGCCGGGAGGCGCGCCGCTACGCGATGCGGGAGGAGGAGGCGCGCGCCGAGGTCATCCTCGGGCTCGCCCATCGTCGAGCCGGCGACGCGGCCCGCGCACTCGAGCACGATCACAAAGCGCTGGACCTCCTGCGCGATGCTCCGCCGTCGTCGCGGGCCGACGCCGTGGTCGAGGTGGGGCGCTGTCACCGTCTCCTCGGCGACATCCGTTACTCGATCCACGTGCTCGAGTCCTACCTGGACGAGATGAAACGCGCCGGTCTGGCGGATCCGCGCGCCCTCATGCTGGCCAACGCGGCGCTCGTGAACTCCTACTTCGCCGCCGGCCTCTTCCCGCAGGCGGCCGCCGCCGGGGAGCAGGCGCAGCGACTGACCCCTATGGTCTCCGATCCACACGAGGTCGCGAATCTCCACATCAGCGTCGCTCAGGTGCTCACCCATCAGGGATTCAGGGGCGAGGCCCTCCGCTCGCTGCAACGAGCGGAAACCATCTACGAGAGCCTCGATTGGGGGACGTTGCTCGCCGCCGCCAAGCTCGCCAAGGGCATCGTGCTCGCCGCCAACGATGAGATCAGAGCCGCCCGGGCGACCCTCCTCGAGGCCCTCGATCTCTTCTCGAGGTTCCCGAACGCGACCGACAAAGCGCGCACGCTGAACGAACTCGCCCGGCTGGAACGGCAACACGGCGATCGTGACAGGGCCCTCGACCTGTTGCGCGAGGCTCACGATCTATTGGAGGGGTCGGACGTGCGCGAGCGCGCGCTCTGTCTCCTCGAGATGGGGCTCTGCGAGAGGGAGAAGGACGCCTCCGGCGCAGAGAAGCACATGCGCGCGGCCCTCGATATCTACCGTCGCGTCGAGGATCCGGCGGGCCAGGCCGAGGCCCTCAAGGCGCTAGGCGATCTGCTCGCCGATCAGGGCGACTTCAGGGACGCGGGGGGTCTCTACCGCGAGGGCATCGAGATCGCCAGCTCGGCCGCGAGCCCCGAATCGATCAGCTGGGCCGGCTGAAAAGCTCCTAGCGGCGGCGCCTCTTCCGCTTCGCCGATCCGGCACGCTTCTTCGGGGGAGCCTTCGCCGTCGCGGCGGACTTCGTGGGGGCCGGAGCCGAGGGCGACGGCGCGACCTCCTCGACCCGCGCCTTGCTCGCGGCTCGCGGAGTCGTGGGGCGGGCGGGGGCGGGAGCTCCCGACGAGCGTCCCTCGAACACGATGGCCAGCGGTGCGGCGGTGAAGACCGAGGAGTACGTGCCCACGAAGATCCCGACGATCAGAGCCAGGGCGAAGTCGGTGAGGGTCTCACCACCCAGGAAGTAGAGGGCGAGCAGGATGAACAGGGCCCCTAGACCGGTGTTGATGGTCCGCGGGATCGTCTCCAAGCACGCCCTGTTCGCGATCGACTCGAGTGGTTCCTTAGTCCGGCCCGCCATGCGTTCTCGGATCCTGTCGAACACCACCACCGAGTCGTTGATCGAGTAACCGATCACGGTGAGGAGCGAAGCGAGGAAGACGCCATCGAGCTCCTTGCCGAGCCACGCGAACACGCCGACGAGCAGAACGACGTCGTGGAACATGGCGACCACGGCCGACGCGCTGTACGTCCAGCGGAAACGCACGGCGAGGTAAAGGAGCTGCGCCACGAGCGCACCGCCGAGGGCGATCAGCGCCTTGCGCCTGAGCTCGGCGCCGATCGTCGGGCCCACGAACTCCGAGCGAACACGCTCAGTCTCGCCTCCAAGTGCCGACACGGCTTCCTGGAGCTGTTCTTCCTCGGCCGCCGACAGCCGTCCGGTGCGCACGGACATGTTGCCCTCGCCGGACTCCTGCACGATCGCCCGTGGGAACCCGGACGCCGCCAGGCGCGACCGAAGATCGTTGAGGTCGACGCGCGTGGCCGTTTCGTACTCCGCCAGCTCGCCGCCCGTGAACTCGACCCCGTAGGTCAACCCGCGACCGAAGATGCCGGCCACGGCGAGGACGAGAGCCACCCCGGACACCGCGAACCAGATGCGGCGCCGTCCGATCAGATCCGGGCCTCGCTCGGACAGCCACCTGTGGAGCGCGCCGCCGGTCTTCATGCCGAGCAGGCGCGGACGGTTCTGTGCCCACCCGCTCCGGACGATCCAGTCCACGAGCACGCGGGTGACGACCAGGGCGCTGAACATCGAGACGGTGACACCGATCGTCAGGGTGATGCCGAACCCGCGGACGGCACCGGTTGCGAACCAGAACAACAACAGGGCGGCGATCACCGTGGTGGCGTTGGAGTCGGCGATCGCGCTCCACGCACGCGAGAAGCCCTGCCTCGCCGCGGCTCTGACCGTCTTCCCGGCCGCGTGCTCCTCTTTCATGCGCTCGAAGACCAAGACATTGGCGTCCACGGCCATCCCGATGGCCAACACGAAGCCGGCGATGCTCGGAAGGGTGAGCGTGGCGTTGATGGCGAGCAGGACGGCGAAGGACACGCCGCCGTAGGCGACGAGAGCGACGGCGGCCAGGCCGCCGAGGAGCCGGTAGTAGACGACCATGTAAAGGATGGTCAGCAGGCCGCCGATGACCGCGGCCTGCATGCTGGCCGCGACGGCGCGTTCACCGAGGGTCGGGCCGACCGTCCGCTGCTCGACGACCTCGACCGGCACCGGCAGCGCTCCGGCGCGGATGAGCAGGGCCAGCTCTTCGGCTTCGTCCTGTGAGAAGTCGCCGGTGATCACCGTCTCGCCGGCGATGCCCTGGTTGCATGCCACGTCGGTGCCGACCTCCGGGCTGGAGATGATCTCGCGGTCGAGCACGATGGCGATCCGGCGTGCGGGATCGCCCGAACTCGCGCACGCGGCCTCTCCGGTCAGACGCTCGAACTGATCGCTTCCTTCGCCGCGGAAGGTCACCTGCACCGTCCAGCCCGGTGGGACCTGGTTGAACGTCGCGCGTGCATCGCCGATGGCTGCGCCCGTGACGGCCGCTTCCTCGAGCCTCAAGCGCGATCCGCTCTCGTTGGACAGCACCAGCTCCTCATCGGACGGCTGCGGCGACTCGTCCGGAGCGGGCGACTCTTCCGGGGGCGCGACGTCTGTCACGCGGTGGAAGGCGAGCTGTGCCGTCCGGC
>JBOGXG010000332.1:0-2346 GCA_050694195.1 Actinomycetota bacterium
ATCCGCAGGTAGCGGATCCGCATGTAGATGATCTCTTTCCGCCCACCTGATCACCCCTGCCGTTCTAGAGCATTTCCCCGTAGGACTGAGAAGGTGCCGTCTTCTCGTTCTGATCTGTCAAGGTTTCGAGGTGTCGAGGCCCTTTACATCGTTGTGTGCAGGTGGGGCCAGTCATCGACGATCAGGATAGCTTCAGGGTGGATGTCGGCGAGCCGCGTGCCGATGGCCGACAGGTCGAGGTTGGGCTCGCGGAATCGGACGTGCAGGCCGCGGAGTCCGTCGGCACCGGCGGCCCGCCACAGCGCGCAGGCTCCGGCGATCAGCACCATCTGGTACCAGACGTACGTCTCTGCGCTCACGTCAGGCGGAGCGGCCATGTCGTCCAGTCGGCTTCCCGGGTAGAGAGCTTCCGAGGCTTGCACGGCAGCCGACGCGTACGCTTCGATCCCAGGGACGAGCGTTGGCTCGACTTCGTGCACGTAACCAACCATCACGAGGTTGGCGAACAACTCCATCAGCCACAGCCGGGGGAACTCGAATGGGATCTGCTGATGGTAGAGGTGTCCGAGCTCGTGCACGACGATCGCATCAACGAAAACGCCGAGGTCGAGGTCATCGCCGTAGGCGCGAAGGAGAGCTTGATGGGTTCTGCGGTCGACGTGGGGTAGGTAGCTTCGCGCGGTTGCGGCGAAGAAGTCGGCGGGCTCGGCGCCCACGATGAGCCGGTCGCCATCGTCTGATGTGTGCGGCAATCCATAGGTGAGTTCTGGCGCGGCCGCCACTGCGGGCCAGTCGGTCGAACCGGCGACCTGGAGGCTGAACGTCGGCAACATGTTGAGGATGGACGCCGCCCACCCTCGCGCCCGGTCCACCATCGTGGCGATCCGCCGGGCCTGTGCTTCGGCGCCCTCTGACGCTGACACCGGCATGGCGCTGACCGAGACTTCGACCATCGCCACGCTCTACGAGTCCCCCGACGTCATCTCATCCACCTTAGGCGTTCGGAGGGCTTCCGACCAACACCGTGCGCGTTTGCGCTTCTTCTCACTTCCAACGCAGGGTTCGGCGGTTCGAACCCGTCACCGCCCACGCTGAACACTGCGCCCGAGACGAGGTTCGCAGGCGTCGTGGAACGCGGTCGGGACCGCGGGCCCAAGAGGCACTGCCCGGGTAGGCAGCGTTTCTGCCAACCAAAAGGTCTCCGATACGACATCGCGATCGAGCTTGGGCGGTAGAGCAAATCGCGAGGTGCGCAACCTCGTTGGGTCCATCACCGCGGCCCTTCGGGGCGACCACCCGCGTGTCCTCCCCGAGCAGGCTCTGGCCTGGAACGGTCTCAAGGGCCTTGACCCGGCCCCCAAGCCCGCCAAGCGTTAGTGCCCGCGCCGATAGGTGCTAGAGGCGACGCCGTTCTGCGCTCGCGTCGATCAGCTTCTGCAGACGTCGTCCGCGCGTCTCTTCCTTCTTGGCGCTGACCACCCAGTAGATCTGCAACTGCCGGTAGCTCGGGGGCTGGGCGTCGAAGAAACTCCATGCTTCCTTGTTCGCCTTGAAGGCCTTGAGCTGCGCCGGTTCGAAGCGCAAGTCCTTCCGTTGCTCGTACGAGTAGATGCCCGAGCGTGCCTCGGTGCGCTTCTCGAACGCGGCGAAGCCCGCAGGGTGCATCAGTCCGGCTTTCTTCAGTCGCTCGACGTTCGCGATGTTCACCGCGCTCCAGTTGCTCCTAGGCCGCCGCGGGGTGAATCGTTGGATCGACCGTTCAGTGTCGAGGGACTTACGCACGCCGTCGATCCATCCGAAGCACAGCGCTTGGTCCACGGCCTCGGCCCACGTGAGGCTCGGTGTTCCAGTTACTTTCTTGTAGTAGCCGAGCCACAGCTCGTCGCGCTGGTCGTGGTTGCGCTCGAGCCACCTGCGGAACTCCGCTGGTGAGCGGAAGAAGATCGGTTCGGTCACGTCCCACTTATATCAATCGCTCGTTACCATCATCGACGTCCTGACCGAGATCTCCACACCCGCGACTTGATTCATCGGCAATCTTGAGAGGCCCGAAAATCAGGCGGCCGGAGCGCGTATACACAGACTTGTCCTGCTAGCACGTTTCCTATGGCTCTCGCTTACAACGCAGGGTCTGGTCGGTGCCGTTGGGCCGGGTCTGCACCCGGAAGCGCAGGGGTCAAGGGTCCAGGAAATCCAACAGATATCCAACAGACGCGCGCCAACGTGGGATCAAGAGGGCCTAAGTGAGACTACGCGGAAAGTGGCGCTGAACTGCCAAGATACGCGTTTGCGCTGGTAGGCCAATTGACCCGTGAGAACGCTAGCCTGAACTGGCCCCACCCCACG